>NZ_SJPF01000001.1:652233-772233 GCF_007859755.1 Blastopirellula retiformator
GAACGGCAGCTTGCACGGTCCAGCAGCGGGGCGAAAATGCGTGAAGAGTTCGCGGCGGGATCAAATCTGTTTATGCCGACTGGGCGTGCCGAACAGTATTGCCACGAGGGCATTTTTCAACAGGCAGTTAGCCTGTTCTTCAAGACTTGCTGCTACATTGGATGAGTTTGTTGTCATAACATATGCCTTTCAAAAAGCAAGTTGCTGAAAATTGCCGGCGCCTCGAACCCACCTAATTACTGGGTACGTGCAGCCCTGCGGCATGTCGCTCAACGCCTACCGCAGGTATATTCATGGAATTTAACGAAACGCACACAGTTACATTCTGAGTGTTTGACACGTGATGAAAGTGCATTTCCAGATACAGTGTTTTCAAAGTCTTGAGAGCCGGTGAAGTGACTTGGCGACTGGGAATCGATCACTATCCCACGTGGTCAATCAGGTTCGTACAACAAGGCGGTCTGGGACAAGGGCACTACAAATGACGCCTTTCCAGCTTGGTCTCTCAAATTTTATACTCGCTCACCATCAACCCATCTCCCGACATGGCGGACCCGAACGAACCCACGATTGAGATGATGTTTTCGTTCTTTGAGGGACTCCATCGCAAGGGGCCGGGGAGCGAAGCCTCGACCTTGAAGGCGCTTGCGCTTTTGAATGACATGCCACCGAATCCCCGAGTTGTCGATTTCGGCTGTGGTACTGGCGCTGCTTCGATTCCTCTGGCACAGAATATCGACTGTGAAATTACAGCCGTTGAAATCCATCAGCCGTTTCTCAACGAACTTGATCACCTTGCAGCACAAGTCGGAGTTGGAGATCGAATCAAAACACTTCAAGTCGACATGGGCAAGCCAACCTTTTCAGAAGACTCGTTTGATGTCATCTGGTGCGAGGCTGCAATCTACAACGTCGGCTTTGAACATGCCCTGCGGATTTGGAAACCACTTCTGCGGTCTGGAGGATATGTCTCGGCGTCTGAAGTTGTGTGGCTGACACCTGAACCGCCACGCAAGGCACGAGAGTTCTGGGAAGCCGAGTATCCATCAATGGCCACCGTGGATGCCAATGTCTCGATGCTGAGTGAAGCTGGGTTTACGCCGGTCGATCACTTTGTTTTGCCATCGTCCGACTGGGAAAAATACTACGGCCCCCTGCAACAGCATGTCATTGATTATCGCTCGTCCCACGCAGATAGCCGGGCAGCGCAATCCTTGGCCGATTCTTTGCAGGAAGAGATCGACCTCTGGAAGGAATACGGCGACAGTTTCGGCTACTGCTTCTTCGTCGGCAGGGCGAATTGATCAGAGCGAAGGACAGAAGCACCAATGCGAACCGCCGTGACTGCGGCGATCCCTATCAGGCACTCGGATTTTCTGCCCGGCGATTTTTGAGATCGGATCGTCCAGAACTTTTATCAGATAGTTTCTTGTTCAACCCGTGGGCCAGATTCAGAAATTTTGCAACCAGATCGGCGGCCGGGTGGCACGGCTTTATGTTCACAATCTTGGGTGCCACTGTCGTCTGCGACAGTGCTCTTCAGCCGGTTCAAGTGATCGGATCAGCGTCGAAAGACGTTCAGTGAATTGCAATCGTGCTATTTTTTTGTCTTCCGACAGTCAATGCAATACGGTGTTGAATGGACGCTCTGGCAGAAGGTGAAGGCACGGTCGCTGGCGACCTTTGCTTTTCGAACCCGGGGGTTGATGACGCGGGCCTACCGCAGTTGAGCTGCCGGTTGCGTTTGGTTCATGAGCAAATCCGCTGAGGGGCGTCGATGCGGAAAAGTCTAGCGTCAACGATCATTCGGAGCATGCCGACCCAGGGCTAAGTCGCCGGTGGCGACACGCCCTGGGCTCGGTTAGTTAGGCCCGCTGGGTCAATAAAGAGACGTAAGAGGAGATTCGCTTACTCCACCACCAGCTCCCCATTCATTACCATCCAGTGTCCTGGGAACGTACACAGGTACGGATAACGCCCTGGCTCTTTGGGCGCCGGGAAGTAGATCGTGAACTCTTGCCCAGGGGAAACAATGTCGGTGTAGGCGAGGATGTCGTCCGACTCGGGGACGTATTGCCGCAGGACGGCGGCCGGATTGGCGACGAACTTGTTGGCCAGGTCGCCGACGGTGGAGAGCGTGTTCGGTTTGATCAGTACCCAGTTGTGTGGGACGACGTCGGGGTTTTTGAAGGTGAGGGCGATCGTCTGGCCAGGCTTCGCTTTCAGCGTCGGGGCAGAGTAGCTGAGGTTCGGGCCGGCGGCGATCGCCAACTGCTGTAGCGGCTGGTCTGCTGGTTTCTGCTGCCATGGGTTCGGCTCTTTCTTTTTCAGCAGTTCCAGGTCAGTCAGCAGCGGATGGGCGGCGATTGTTTTGGGCGTTGGCTGGTAGCCGGGGATTTTTTCGTACGGGGCGTCCAGCTGATGAACGGTGACGAAGATCTCCTGCGGCTCTTGGTTGTCGACTTGCAGCAGCAGATGCAATTGATTGACCGGCTGCAGCTCGGGGATCTCGACGAAGATTTGGTTGTCGCCGATTGGGTGCACGTCGGCGATGTTGACCGCCTCGTGGCCGACGATGCCGGGATGACTGGGGGCGAACTCGGGCGAACCGTAGCCTGGGCCGTAGCGATAGTTCCAGGCCTGGGCGAATTGGTGGGCCGATTGGCAAGCGGCGGCGTCGATCGGCTGGGCGAAGTCGATCAGCACGCCGTTTTGATGGACGTGAAACGCGGTCGGCGTTTGCAGCGGTTTGCCGGTCCAGCGAATGCGGTGCAGACAGCCATCGTCGGGCGTATAGCTGCCCCACGAGGCCATTCCGCTGATGTAGAGCTGGCCGTCATGCGGATTGTATTTGGCCCGGTGCGTTCCGCTGTGGAAGTTGCCTGGCAGCGGCACGACGGCGCCTTGCGGTTGGTCGTTTACTTTGTCTCGCAAGACCAGGAAATGCGATCCGCAGCCGAGCGAGGTGTGAATGATGTGACCGGCCAGGGGGCCGAATCGCGGATCAGGGTTGGTTGCCTGACCGCCGCTGCTGTTGTCGAGCCCGCGGGGGAGATAGACCAGCGGCAACGCAGGCGGCTGGTTGTTTCGGGGGCCAGGATAGCCGAAGTGGGGCGGCGTTTTCGCGTTCGGCTCAATCAGGCAGATCATCGACGCCGGAGTCCACGATCCTTCGCTGCATGGCGCCGTCACGGCGCCATCCGCACACAGACCGATACCGTCTGGATTGCGGAAGCCGGTCGCCAGCACGCTTACTTGTTTGCCATCGGGCGAAATGCGAATGACCCCTTGCTGACTCGAAGCGGTGTAGAAGTTTCCTTGTTTGTCGCGAACGAGATCGCAGATGAAGTCGTGCCCGCCGGCTGACGTTTTGTAGGCGTTGGAAAAGCACTCGTAGAAGTCAGCCTCGCGATCGTTGTTGAGGTCGACTAGCCGCGTGATCTGATCGCGGCCGAGGACATAGATTTGATCGTCGGCGACGACGACGCCGAGCGCTTGATGCAGGCCGGCGGCGAATCGTTTCCAGCGAACTGCTTTCAGCTGATCGTCGATGCCGGAGACGAGCCAAACGTCGCCGGTCATGGTGCTGACGACGGCGGTTCCGTCCGAGAGAAAGTCGTGCCCGCTGGGGAAGATCAGCGTGCCGTAGGGGTTGTTGGTCGGCATCGGAATGGAGTCGATCGCATAGGGGCCGTCGCTGTTGCCGAGCTTGCCTTCGACGACTAATTCCTCTGGCCATTGGGTCGGCGCCAGACGGAGCAGCCCGGCCATGGGATGATGGTCGATGGTGTTGACCTGTCGAGAGAGTTGGCCGAACTGGTCGACGGTCGGCATATCGAAGAATTTCGTTTCGCCAAGTCGATAGGCGAAGATGATCTTGGAACCGACGCGGTAGTAGCCGTAATACTCAAATGGCTGATCGGGCGCTTGGGCTTGAAAGTTGTTGGCGATTTCCCCGTCAGGACGGAGTCCATCGAGATAGCCATGCCGGACCGGCGACATCGTGACGAAGCCGCCGTTCCAGGTCGCTTCATACTTGAGCGTTTGCGGATTGAAGCAGGTCGATAGCTTGTTGGGGCCGCCGACATGCACGCAGACTCCCTTGGGAATCGCGCGGCCCGGCAAGTGGGTGACGCCGGCCAGGACCGGCGTCTTGTCGATCTTGCCCCAGCGGTCGTCGCGCCAGGTCGCTTCGGTTTGATTGCCCCAGTGTCCTTGCTGGCCCCCGTCGAGGCCGGGGAACGCCGGCAGCAGATGGGGCAGGTTGGCTTGCGCGCGAAAGTGGAGTCCCTCTTTGCGGTAGAAGTCGTAAATGCGATCGCGATTGATCGGGCGTCGCCAAAGGTCCCAGGCGACTTTGTCGAGCGGGGCGTTGTCGTAAACGAACTCGCCGGGTTGCTCAAAGTTCTTGAACCGCTGGGCCAAACCTTCCGTCTTGCCGAGCGCGGTCAGAAAGCGGACCAGATCGCGGCGCTCGGCGTCGGTCATGCTGTTGGCGACCCCGGCCGGCATCAGCGAGCCAAATGGCTTTTCCGCCGCCAGATCATCGAACGCGACTTTGGTTCCCTTTTGCGTTGTGGGATCGAAGATTTCGAGCGCATCGGCGGTTTCGTTTCGCTTGTAACCTTTCAGCACTTGCCCATCGGTCCGCTGAAACAGCCAGGTGTTGAACTCGGGCGGAACAGTGCGGCCGGGCCAGTAGATCGCCTCGACGATTTGCTGCGGCGTCAGTCGCTTGCCGACGTCCGATAGATCGGGGCCGATCGCGCCCCCGTGCCCAGCGATTTTGTGGCAAGAGACGCAGGCGAACTTCGCCGAGCGAAACGCATGAATGCCGCGATCGAGATTGCCTTGGGCTTGCGCCGACTCGACAAGTTCCGTGACCAGCTTCGCATCGAACGCCTCAGGAATCGGATCGCCCAGCGGCCCTGTGCCGGGGGCACAAACTTCGGCGGCCGGCTCTGCGGCCAGAGTGACAGATGCAGCGAAGAGCGACAGGCAGACAGCCGCCAGGCGGATTGAGGGCGCGATCATGGGGCAAGCGTCCGAGGAAGTGATGGGGCAGGGCGCAAGAGGTTATGCCCCAGGTATAGCGGGTTGGCCGGGGGGACGCAAATTTTTCACTTGGCGGCGAGCAGACGTCAGCGCCTTGCCTACGCGGTGATCTCGACGCGATGTCCGTCGGGATCGGCAACCACGGCGCGACGGCCCCAAGGAGAATCACGGGGAGAAGAAACCGAACTGCCGCCAGCTTCCAGCAGGGCGGTATAGGTCGCGTCGACATCCGCCACGGCGAAACCGACGCGGGCCGACGTGGTGGGCGAATCATCGCTGGAGAGCGGGTAGATTTCAAACACCTGGCCAGGCGTTTCGGTGGCCAGGTGGATTGGTCCGGCGCCGTGCGCGTGACGGTCAAACTGCAGGCCGAGAGCTTGATAGAAGATCTCGGCAGCGTCGAGATTGCTGGCGCGAATCACAAACAGGTTGCAGCGCGGAGGGAAGTCTGGCGGCATTCGGTTTGGTCCTTGCTCTGTTTGAATGGCCGGCCGCATTCCCTCGCTTGCGCTGCAGGCTAGTTTTGCGCTACGCGTTCAGGCAATCCTGCATGTACTTCAGGCTGCCGTCGACTAGCTTTTCGAGACCCGGCGTATAGTCGAACACTTCGACGCTGACCCAGCGGTCGTAGTTGATTTCTTTGAGGGCTGCGAAGATCGGGTGGAAGTCGATTTCGCCCATGCCGGGGCCCAGCTTGTTGGCGTCGTTGGCGTGGAAGTGGGCGATGTGGCCGGCACTCTCACGGATGATCTGCGGGATCGGTTTCGCTTCGCTCGACATCGCTTTCACGTCGAGGTGCAAGTCGACGTTCGGCGAGCCAATCAGCTCGCGCAGTTCCATGCCCTTTTCGGCGGTCAGCAGAAAGTCCCCTTCGGCCGGGCCGAGCGGCTCGAGGGCGAGCGTAACCCCGCACTCTTCGAGCGTCGGCATCGCGCGGCGGAGACAATCGGCCGCCAGCCGCATCGCTTCCGCTTCGCTGACGCCGGGCAATAGGTTCCGCTGCTGTGGACTGCCCAGCACCATCACTGTGCCGCCCAGGTCGCGGCAGAGCCGGGCCAGTTCGGCGAAGTAATCGCTGGTGCGGTTGCGGACTTCGTCGTCAGGCGTGGTGAGATAAAAGCCTTCGGTCTTGGCGAGTAGCCAGTGGAGGCCGATCACCGTGATGCCGGCCTCTTCGGCGGCGCGGCGGGTTTCTTCGCGCTGGGCTGGCGTAATGTCATACGCGCTGCTGGCCATGGTGAACGGGGCGATCTCGATGCCGGTGTAGCCAGCCTCTTGGGCGTATTGAAAACCGCGAGCCAGGGGCCAGTCGCCGAACGTCTCGTTGCAGATGCCGAATTTCATTGCACTCTTGGAAGGTTGGATAGGAACGGGGTGGGTGAGCCAGGTGTGGTTACGTTTTGGGGCTACCGGCAATTAGCCGCAGCGCGGCGACGAACAGCGCCCCGCCGATGATCGACCAGATGATCGGCAGTTGCGTATCGCCGATGGTGATCGGCAGCGGTTCGGGCATGCCGGTCAATTGGGCGAGCTTGCCGCCGAGCATCGACCCGACAAACGCGACCGCGATCGACACAAAACAGCCGCCGTTGGTGCCGCCAGCCAAGCTGCGGGCGACGCCGCCGCAGATCGCCGCAACGATCAGGAACAACAATATCTCGAAGAGGGTCATGCTTTACGGCTCCTGATCGGGCGAAGGGGATTTGGCGGTGCGCAGTTTGGCGCGAATCTTTTCTAGACGCTGTTGCAGTTCGGCCTCAAAGCCGCGGGGCACCGGGCGATAGTACTCGCGATCGATTCCCAGATAGTCTTGGGCGGCGACGCCATCCTCGGCGTTGTGGGCGTATTGGTAGTCGGCGCCATGGCCCAGTGCCTTCGCACCTTGATAATGGGCGTCTTTCAAATGGACGGGGACCGGGATCAAGCGACCTTCGCGGACGTCCGATAGCGCCTCGCCTATCGCCAGCGTGGCGGCGTTTGATTTGGGCGCACAGGCGAGATAGGCGACCGTTTGCGATAGGGTCAGCTGGCACTCGGGCAGGCCGATGAATTCGCAGGCCTGCATCGCGGCGACCGCCAGCGACAGTGCCTGGGGATCGGCGTTGCCGATATCTTCGCTGGCCGAGATGACCAGCCGCCGCGTAAGGAAGCGAACGTCTTCGCCCCCTTCCAACATGCGGGCCAGCCAATACAACGCGGCGTCCGGATCGCTGCCGCGGATGCTTTTGATCAACGCGCTGGCGGCGTCGTAGTGCGAGTCGCCATCGCGGTCGTATTGAACGGCCTTGCGCTGGACCGACTCGGCGGCCAGCTCTTGCGTGAACTCGACCGGCCGCTCTTTGCTCGACAGGACGCCGATCTCTAGTGCGTTCAGGGCGCGCCGGGCGTCGCCGTCGCTTACTTCGGCCAAGAAGTCGAGCGCCTCGTCATGGATATTGACCGGGATGGCGCCGAGCCCGACCGATTTGTCGGCTAGGGCGCGGCGGATCAGTCCCTTTACATCCTCCGGCGACAGCGGCTGAAACTGGAAGATCTGGCTACGGCTGACTAGCGCGCTATTGACGGCGAAGAAGGGATTGCTGGTCGTGGCGCCAACCAGGATGACGACGCCGTTTTCGACGTCAGGCAGCAGGGCGTCTTGCTGCGATTTGTTGAAGCGGTGGATCTCGTCGATGAACAGCAGCGTGCGCCGCCCGCCGACGGCGATTTCGTCTTTGGCCTTCTGCAGCACCTCACGCAGTTCTTTGACGCCGCTGGTGACGGCGTTCAGCTGCTCAAAGCGGCTACGGCACTCGCGGGCAAGTAGCTGCGCCAGGGTCGTTTTGCCGGTTCCGGGAGGGCCGTAAAATAAGACCGAGTTCAGCCGATCGGCCTGGATTAAGCGGCGGAGGAGCTTTCCTTCTCCCAGAAAGTGACGCTGGCCGGCGAACTCTTCGAGCGTGCGGGGGCGCATCCGCGCGGCCAAGGGCCGAATGCGATCGAAGTTTTTCGCTTCCGCTTTTTCGAATAAAGAGGACACGGTCGCCAGGCTCAGAGGAGAATGAATTCGTTCCCTTACTATTGGAATCGTCCGCCGCGATCGGGGCAACCGGGTTGGGAGGTTGTCATTCTGGGCCAGTGCGCAAGAATGAAGCGAAGAGTCGGCTAACTTTTCCGCGCTAGGCGGCTGACCTTTCGCTTTTCCTGGAAGTTTGTACCAAATGAAGATTCGCCACATGATTTGGATTGTACTGGGCGTCGTTGGGGCGATTTTCCTGTTTTTCGTCGTCGCGACCGTGATGACGGTCGACGATTGGTCGCGCGATTTGTCAACCAACGTCGCCGAAACGAAAATCAAAGCGTCTGATCCGTTGCTGCGGCCGATCTTTCGGAAGGGATCGGTCACGTGTGCCCGGTGGGTGGTCGAAAAAGAGATTGCCGAGATGCCCCGCTGGACGCTTGGCGACGTGACCGAAGGAGACGGCGAGGCGGTTCTGCACGCCACCCGCAAGACGCCGCTGTGGGGCTTTGTCGACGACATCCGCATCACGATCAAGCCAACCAACGAAGAAGGCGTATCGGTCGACGTCTACAGCAAGTCGCGGCTCGGCAAAGGAGACCTGGGGCAGAACCCGCGGAATATCAAAGAGCTGACCAGGCGACTGCAGGAAGTGGATGAGGCGGCCTGGGATTGTGATGAAGGTGGATCGCCAGAAGAAAAGTAGGTTGGGTGCAGCGAGGCGCTGCCCCAACAACGCGTCTCGCTTTACCCACCTTACGTTGATCGGTCCTACGGGATCTCTTTCGGCAACGGCCGCAGTTCCATCTTTCGCACAAACAGTTCCGCCCCTTCGGTTTGCAGCAACAACTTGCCGTGGTTGGGGAAGACCTTGTCAGCGCGATTCACGACGACGCCGTTAACGCGATAGACGAGCGAGTCTCCCTGGCAGAAGCATTCGACGGTGGTCCACTCTTGGCCGGGGCTTTCGACATCTTCTTTGCCGCGGAAGTCGACGACGTCTTTCCAGTCGGGATCGCGGCCGTACCAGTTGATGCGGCCCGCCTTGAACAGGGTTGGCTTTCCGGTCGGCGACCAAACCGCTTCGCCGTCCCGATCGCGGACGATACTGCACGTCGCTTCGGCCCGCATCACGGCGCCATCGGCGTCTTTGCCCGCCAGCACCAGGATGTCGCCGACGCCCCCTTCGATGATTTGGCACTCGAGCGACGTCATCCAGGGGCCCGGCTTTTCAGGCGTACCGCCAAAGCCGCCATCGGGACCTTGGCAGTGGAGCAGCACGCCGCTGTCGCGCGACTTCCCTTTGCGGCTCAGCAGCGTTTCGGTTCCCCAACGATACTCGAGTACCAAGTAATAGTTAGCGTACTCGTTACGGGTGATCAATCCCCCAAAGCCGTCGCCCGAGATGTGCAGGACGCCGTCTTTGCCCATGGTAAAGACGTTCCGTGGATCTTCGTGACCCCCGTCGGTCAGCCAGCTGTAAAAGTGCTGCTTCAAGTCGCCATCACCGAGCAGCGAAATTGTCTCGGTCGGTACGATCGGCTTGGCGTCAGGCTCAGCGGCCGATAGGGAACTAGCGGAAACAGCGAGAAGCAGCGCGAAGGCGCAGCGGCGGAGGGCGAACATAACCGGGCGAGACCTGTTTTAGAAGGGAAACGGCAGGGCGAACTCTCTTAATTGCGCAGAGATTTGTTGCATTTACGCGACGCGATAGGCTTAGCAGTCCGTTGATTTTCTCGACGGACTGCGTGATCGCATGGATGCGATCCCAAAATAGCGACGTAAGTCGATATTTTGCGAGCCGCGAAGAGCTACGCTCTGAGCCTGGCGAGGTTGGAAAATGCCACGATGGCATTTTTCAACAGGCAGTTAGCCAGGCATACCGCTACGCAAGCGATAGGCCATTTCCCAAAGTCGATCGATTTCTCCCCGTTCAATCACTTCGATCGGTTTTAGGCCGTCGAAGGCGGGGTTCGGATCGCTAAACCAAGATCCAAGCGCTGATGGGTCAACAACCTCGCTGAGCGTTTGATGGAGGCGATAGACTTCGTTGTAGGGGCGACGTAGCTTTTCGACCTGTTGCCCTTCCGACTCGACCTTGGCGAGCGTACGCACCGATACGTTCACGACTCGGCCGAACATGTCTCGGGACATTTTCAAACGGTCTCGAAGTTCCAATTTTGTTTCGCCGGCGAATCGTACCAGGCCAACGCCTTTGAGACCGTTGACGGAAACGACTTCGGGCTCAACTCTTTGTTTGGATCGCTTCGGCGGTGCGTGCTTCGGCGAAGGCTTCTTTTTGCTAATACGAGTTGTCATGGTATCGGTTCCTGTCCCGAGGCGGATTACTCAATTATAGCTTGCTAATCAGCAGCGTGAAGCATAAAAACATGCAAAAATGCATGACTAAGTTGGCCATTTGCTGGGATGTGGAGGGAATTCATCAGGCCTCAGAATCTGGAGCGAGCTTCCAGGATGAAGTTGGTCAGGAAAAACAACTAGGTTCGCGCCTTGTTTGTTCCGAGCAGACGGGACTCGTATCGCCTCGAAGCCTGCAAGACGGCTGCCGCGTCCGATGGCCTGCGTCCAGGACTCCTCCCCTTGGCTCTGCAGTGACTGCCAGTCCTCCTCGACAAGTTCACGCAAACTAAAGCCAATCCTTCGGCGCGTCGTCGTCGATGTAAGATCGAGGACGTTACGGAGCTTGGCTTGGATACCAGCCATGACGCGCGGCCGAACGCTCGACCCCGGTAAGCCATAGTCAAGAAAAGCCTGATACTCTTCGTGCGTCGCGGTGATCGCGTCTAGCGAGCCATAGACGGCAAGAATGCCTCGACGGTTCCAGCGGCCGCCAAAGTGCGATGCGCCGAATCCAGAAAGGAAATCTGTCGTGTTCGCATATCTAGTTCCAACGGAACGGTAGAGCGTCGCATCGATCGAATGCGCGTCAGGAAGGAGCTTTTTGATCGTGCCAAAAAGCTGCAAGACCTCAGGTGATTCTGAATGCGTCGACATGGCTGATAGGATCTCAGACCTAGAACTTGCGAGCGAAGTTCCGGGATTCTATCAGTGATTGCAGCCCGATTCACGGAATTATAGTTGCCGAACGCATAGTCGAAATTTGGGTTGCCTTTACCGCACATCCGCCGGCACGGTCGCCACTTTCCCGGGGACGCCCCCTTCGTAGATGCTGAACTCGCCCCAGACCGGTAGATGGTCCGAGATCTCCAGCGCCTCATCGATCGACAGGTTGAACTCGCGGACGAAGTCATGCACGCCGCCGCGGCCGGTGAACTCGCTGGTCGCTGGCAGCGTGAAGTAGAGGTTGTCGTACGACGCGGTGCCGCGGGTGTTGGTCATCATGCCGGTCACCGCCGCCGTCAGGCCGCTGACGGCGCCAAGTTCGCCCAGGTTGCGTTCGTCGGTGTTGAAGTCGCCCAGCAGGATGACGTCGTCTTCGCCGCGACCGTCGCCGCGCACGGCTCGCAGTACGTCGTCCATCACGTTGATTTCGGTATCGACTTCGTCGGGATCGGTGTGGACGGCGACCAGGGTGAAGGTAAACGCCTGATCGGGCTGAGGCCCGCGAACGCGGAACCAGGCGACCAGCGGCTCGCGGTGCAGCGCGTCGGCCGGGTCGTCGATCGTGTAGAGCTGCGAGCGATCGATCTCGATGCTGGCGGCGTCATAGATAAACGCGTATTGCTCTTTGCTGTCGGTGCGGCCGAGCCGGGGGCCGATCACATAGTCGTAATGCCGGCCGGCGGCGTTCACCTGGTCGATAAACTGCGGCAAGATCGACTGGTCGAGTGAACGGATCTCTTGAATCGCCACCACGTCGTATTGGCGGACGATCTGGGCCAGTCGAGCCACGACGTGCGGTTTTTCCATCTTACTGCGACCGAAGACCTGGATATTGAACGAGGCGATCCGGATCGTCTTGCCGCCGCGGGCGATCGGCACGGTGCGGTTGCTAGCCAGCATCCCGGCTCCGACGCCACCGCCGCCAGACGCATTGGTGGTCGCCGCTGCGTTGCGGGGAACGACTTTCAGCCCTTCGAGTCCTTCGATTCGATAGTTCTGAAAGAAGAACCAGCCTGCTCCACAGGCGATTGCGACCACGACTAGTCCGCTCGCTTTGTTCACCGCTTGCTCCAGGTTGGAAAAATAATCGGATCAGGCAGACTCGCCGCCCGTCAGGAAAGTCCCAGGAATTCGCCCAGAAAAAACGAAGGCCGAGCATCTCCTTTTCGTTGTATCGACCGCCGACAAGGTCTATCTTGGAAGGGCTATCGGAGGCTCTTACGTGCGGGAGAATCGATGCGGTTTACCTGGTTGCTAGCAGCGGCATGCTGGACCCTGGCGGTACAACCGGCATGGTCGGATAGGGTCGTGCTGGTGAGCGGCGGCAGCGTGAGCGGCGACTTGGAAGAGTCGCCGGGCGATCTTCATGCGCCGCGGCGGATCGTCTCGCCGCATGGCGTGATCGAACTGGCGCCAGAGGTGATCCTGGACGTCGAGCGCGAACCGCCGGCGCTGGCCGAGTATCGCGATCGGGCCCATCGCGCCGCGCTGAATCTGACCGACCAGTGGAGCCTGGTTCAGTGGTGCCGAGAGAACAGTCTGTATGACGAAGCGAACGCCCATTGCGAGCAGATCTTAAAGCTCAATCCCAATCACCTGCAGGCCCGGACTTTACTTGGGTATCAAAAGCGCAACGGCGAGTGGAAACAGCGGGAAGACTATATGCAGTCGCGGGGGTTCGTCCGCTACCAAGGTCGCTGGCGGATGCATCAGCAGGTCCAGCTGCTGGAGGAGCGGCGGCTGATCAAAGAGGCCCAGATCGAATGGTGGGTCCGACTGAAGCGGTGGCGAGAATCGCTTGGCACGCCGCACGAGCAGGAGAACGAGATCGACTTCTCGCAACTCCGCGATCCGATGGCGATGGACGGGCTGATTCGTCTATTAGGACGAGAGGGGAACCTCAAGCTGCAGCGACTTTATATCGGCACGCTTGGCAATTTAGAGCATGACGTGGCGCTCGGTTTTCTGATGAACCATTCGGTCTTTCAAAACAATCCCGATCATCGCGAGATGTGCATGCTCGAAGTGCTGCGGCACCGCCATCCGCTAATGGTCGAGCGCTATGCCCGCTTTCTCGATTGCTACGACGCCGGGATCGTCAATCGCGCGGCCGATTGCCTGGCGGCGCTTGATTATCAATCGGCAGTCATGCCGCTGGCCAGCGCGCTGAGTACGCGGTATATCGTCCGCGAGTTCCGCAACTCGGTCAGTAGAGGTCCGTACGAAGTGAACGCCGTCTATCACTATTCGCGCCAAGCGCCGTCGCCGTTCTTTGATGTGGTCGGCCCAACGCCGTCGTACCGCATGAAATCGATCGACGACGTGCTCGCGGCGTCGCAGCGCAACCACATCGTCGACTGGGGCAAGAACGAAAACGTCTACATGGCGCTCCGCAAACTGACCGGCGGGTGCGACTTCGGCTACCATACCGCCAACTGGAAAGCCTGGTACACGCAACAACAGGTCACCGCGACCCCGATCATCCAAGCCCGCCGGGGCGACTAGTTGCCTTGGCCCGGGGGATCGCGAAGAATGGAACGCGGAAGCGATCAGGCCTTCCCGTTCCAATCTGCCAGCACAACCTCAAGAGCAGCCCCATGTCCAAGCCAACCGTCGCCATCCTGGGCGCCAGCAAGAACCGCAACAAATATGGCAACAAGTCGGTCCGCGCCCACGCGGCCCAAGGTTACGAAGTCTTTCCGATCAACCCCGCCGCCGACGAGATCGAAGGGTTAACGGTTTACAAGAAACTAGCCGATATCCCGGTCGAGCGACTCGACCGCATCAGCGTCTATCTCTCGCCCGCGGTCGGCCTGCAACTGCTAGAAGAAATCGCCGCCGCGAATGCCAAAGAGGTTTTCTTCAACCCCGGCGCCGAAAGCGAAGAGCTGTTGGCGAAAGCCCGCGAACTGGGGATTGAGCCGATTCAGGCGTGTAGCATTGTGGATGTGGGGATGTTGCCGCGGGAGTTGCCGAGCGAGTAAGTGGTGCGAAAAGGCGCCGCAGGTTCATTCTTCGCGAAACGACTCGTCTTCGGGACGCTTGCCGGCGATCATTTCACTTGCGACGCCAAACCAATACGCTTCGATCCAGTCTTCGCCCAGCGGAGCGATTCGGTCGACGTTCCAGCCAGCGTCGCGGAGTGAAAACAGCATGGACTCGGCGGCTCGCGCGTTCGTCGAATGAATAAGGACGGGAGCGAGAGCAGGTTGACTGGCCAGGAACGCCGCGACGTCGCGACCATCGCCTGGGTCGGGGTCATCGACCGAGTCGGGGAATAGGTCATGGTCGAGGCAAATCAAGTCAGGCGTCGCCGTGAGGGTCTCGTAAGCGGCAATGAAGGCCGGCGCCGTGCGATGGATCGACAACTCGGCGTGCGGATAATTCTTGACGACGATCGCGAGAAATCGCTGGATGCGATCCGGATCGTCTTCTAGCATGAGAAGGCGTTTCATTCGCAGGTCTTGTCCTTCGCGCTGTTGGTCGGCTGCCTGACGATTACCACGTCGGATCCTCGATTGTATCGGACGGGGCAATAAGCCGTCCTGTTTTTGGCGCCAGAATGCACGTCGTGTCGAATCTGCGACTCCAGCGTGGCTCCAGATCGACGAAAGTAAGAGATGAAACTCCCAACCGTCTATGATGACAATATTCTGTGCCATGATGACCGCATCGCTCCGGACGGTTCGACCGTTCCCACAGCGGTCTACTCGGTCGTCTATCCGCCAATCGGCTTTTTTCCTTTCTACGATATTGGGAATGGCGACTATCACGGGCTCTATTGGCCGATCGGCAAAGAGGAGGAGCCTCCGTTGGTCGCGTTTAGCAGTCATGACGCCTGGTCCTTGATTCCCGAGTATTCGGATATGGAAGCGTTTTACGCCTGTTCGCTGGCGCGTGCGGCGGATGAAGACGACTCGTATTCGCTCGTCTCGTATCGAGAATTGGTAAAGACGGCGACCGGACGCCCGCCGGTCGAGCATGATCTACGTGGTTTGGCGGCCGATGACTATGAGCAACTGTTGTCGCTCGATTCGACTTCGCCGTTCTATTTGTGTGCCGCCGGCGACATCCATTTGGGCGGCAACGACGTCGAAGCGGCGGAGCAAAAATATCGAGCGGCCCTCGATGTTCTTCCCGAGTATGTCGCGGCCCACTTTGGCCTTGCTTCCGTCCTGCGCCGCCAACGACGACTGGAAGAGGCGACGGTTCATTTACGCTTAACGCTGATCGGGCCGATGTCCTTTTATGGAGGTTCGTTTTGGTCTGATACGGCATTGCCCGGCAATTTTCGGAACGACTGGAGCCGAAAGGCGGTCATGTGGATTCAGCGGTCCAAGACGCTGCACGAGTCGCTCGTCGACGATCCTTTCGCAACGCGCATCAATGAGTTGACGTTTGAGACAGGCCTCGCGGAAAATGCCGATATCGACGTGCTTCGGCTGATCGTGGAAAGCTATGCGGCCAGCGGATCGTTTGCCGATGCGGCTCGAATCTGGATGCTGATCGGCGAAAGAGCCGCGATGGAGACAACCAGTTTCCGCGAGCGCTATGACCTGACTCCCACGACGTATGGCGGACGGCTCGCGGAGCTGTTGGAACTTTCCGGAAACGAGCGTCGTGCGGCGCTGGTGCGAAATATGCTTGGGGCGATGAAAAAGCCCGCTGGGCTCTATCTGTAGTTGGATTGTCGGGGAGTCGGTTGCAAGGGTATTGATTCGCGAACTTGTCCCAGTATCGTGAAGCTAGCAAATTCACCCCGAGGCCTATCCCGTCCGAAAGAGCCTCTCATGCTTCGCCCCCGTTTGCTCACTCTGCTACTAATCTTCACCTCAATTCCCTTCGCCGCCGCCGCCGAGCCCGTTCCCGTCATCTTTGACACAGACATATCTGGCGACGTTGACGACGTATTAGCCTTGGCCATGTTGCACGCGCTGGCGGCGAATCTGGCGGAATCGCCCCGACGATAACTATTTTGGCCTATCTGCCTGTTGAAAAATGCCATCGTGGCATTTTTCAACCTCGCCAGGCTCAGAGCATAGCTCTTTGCGGCTCGCAAAATAACGACTTACGTCGTTATTTTGCGATCGCATCCGTGCGATCACGCAGTCCGTCGAGAAAATCAACGGACTGCTATCAGAGCCGGGCCTGGTGACGGTCGAGAAGGATGGCTTTACGCGGTTTGCACCCGCCGCCAAGGGACGAGATCGCTATCTGACGATGGACAAAAGTCAGGCGATTCGGGTGATCGAGGCGCAGCGCTGTTTGGCGAGTCAGCCCCAGTTGCGAAGTAGCCAATTCGACGCGGGCTACGGGGTGATGTTGAGCGCCGCCCGATAGTCGGCGACCGCTTTGAAGAAGTCGGCCTTCGACGAGATGTCGGTCAGTTGGGCGTCGGTCGCGGATTGCTCGAAGATGTTCAGTTCGACGACGTCGATGTCGCCGGCGTTGAATTGGATGCGGGCCAGGGCGAGCGCCTCTTCGGCCAGGCTCACGTTTTGTTCGGCCCGGTAGATTCGCTCTTTGGCGTTCTGTAGGGCCGAGATCGCATCTTGCACCGTGGCGACCGTCTTGTCGGTCGTAAATTGACGCTTGGCGTTCAATTGCTGCAGCTTGGCCTCGGTCGAGGTGATCTTGCCGAGCGCCGCCCGGCGCTGCAGGGGGACCTCGCCATAGAGGCCCAGTTCCAACTCAAAGGGGCTTTTGGTGCGATCCACGTTGGCCGGACCGCCGACATCTTTCGATGCGTAGAGCTGCGCGTCAAGCTTCGGCAGGATCGAGTTCTCGGCGTAGTCGAGTTCGATACGCAGTTGGCGGGCTTTCCATTCCAGTTCCGCCAACATCGGCGACGCGGCGATCGCGGCCGAAGGCGCCGCGTCCAGTTCTTCGACCGAAGGCAAGTGGGGCGGCGGAAAGTCGCCCGGCAACAGCGAATCGTGCGGCAACAGCGGCTCGCCGATCGGATCGCGGAAGAAGAGCGACAGCTTGATCGCGGCGCTTTGCAGTTTTCGTTCCGCCTCGATTAGCTTGGTTTCGCGCGATGCAATCAACTGCTCATTGGTGATTCGGGTGATCTGCTTCAGGTCGCCCAGTTCAATCCGCTTTTGAATGCTTTGCACCCGCTGCTCGGCCAACGACAGCAAGTCTTGTTGTGCCCGGCGAGACATTCCTGCGGCGACCCAGTCCCAGTAGTAGATCGACGCGACGCGACAGAACTCGATCACCTGAACGCGGATCTCGGGCTCGACGCGACGCCGTTCGAGTTCGGCTTGAAACAGTTCGGAGCGACGCTGATCGATCGCGCGACCTTTCAGCAGGGGAACGCCGACCCCGGCCGCGAATTCACCGCCGTCGTTGGTTTCTTCGTCACCATACCAGGGAGGAAAGTATCCGCGGCCGACGCGATAGCCGCCGTACAGATAACCGCCAGCCATCAGCGGTTTTTCGACCGACAGTTTGTTGTGATAGTTCTTGTAGTAGTTTTCTGGTTTCGAGACCGACTCGCCTTTCAGCTTCACGTCAAAGTCGCCCCACGCGGTGACGTTCTCGCCCAAGGCGACGTCGCGGCCGAGATAGGCGCTGGTGAGCAGCGGATACGACGATTGCACGGCGGTCAGCACATCTTGCATGCTGAGCGGCTTGGGCTGAATCTCTTCTAGCGGCGCTTCCAGCAGTCTGGCTGGCGCTTGAGTCGTGAGGGCGTCAGAGTCGAACGACACCGGATAGACGTCAGACTCGGTGTGGTTTGGCGCGGCGGCGTTGTTGGCGGTGGCGGTCATCTCGACTGGAGCAATCGCCGGCGACTGGCGATGCATAGACAGATGTTGTTGGGGTTGCGGAAGAGAGGCGTGAGCCCGTATTTTTTCTTCATAAACCGGGGGCGCCGGCGAAGAGGTGCGGCAACCCATTGGGGAGATGGCGGCGGCCAACGCCAGCAGCAGTAGGCCGCCGCAGCGGCTTACTTGGGAAGCTTGATCTTGGGCTTGGCCTTCTTCTTGTTGATGCCGGGCTTGCCGTCGGCGGCGGTAGGAGGAAAGCCATTGAGTTGTCGCCATATTTCGTAGCCTAGCGGAACCTGATTCAGCATGACCCAGCCGTTGGCCTGCACACCCTGTCGCAGGTGTCGGTCATCGGGCCAAGAAGATTTGTCGTCGGGCACTACGAGGACTCGAAAATTGCCCATTCCATCGTCGGTTGCGTCGACGGAGGCGACTTTGCCGCCAAAGGTGCCGACTGCGACCGAAGGCCAGCCGACGAACTGCACGGCGGGCCATCCTTCAAATTGCAAACGAACGTGATCGGCGGTTTGCACCAGCGGCACGTCGTTTCCCGAAACCCAAAGTTCCACCGCCCGTTGCGTCGTTTCCGGAACGATGGTGAACAGCGTGTCCCCTTCTTTCAGCATCTGTCCCCGTTCAAAGACCTCGACGCGGTATAAGGTCCCATCGCGGGGCGCGGTGATTTTCAGTCGCTCCAGCTCCGAGAGTTTGATCTCGATTTCGCGGCGTTCCTTGTTGGCGGTGGCGACTTGCCCTAGCGCCTCTTGTTGCATCGCTTTGGCGTAATCGACCTTGGTTTGCGCTTCGCGCTCTTTTTGGACTCGTTCGTTTTTCTTCGCTTCCAACTCGCCGAGGGCCGCATCGACTTCGAGGTGGGCCGACTCAAGTTCGGATTTGGCGACGCCGAGGTCTTTCCGCAGTTTTTCGATTTCCTTCTCCGACTGCAGGCCGCTCTCGAACAGCTCGGTCTGCCGTTCCAGGTTCAACTCGGCCTGCAGGCGTTTCGCTTCGTAGCTGGCAATCAGTTTTTGCTTGGCGTCACGTTTCGCTTGGGCGGCCTCGATCAGTTGTTCGGCGCCCAAAACGGCGGCGTTCTTCGCCTCGGTGTAGTCAATGACGTTGCGTCCATAGACCTCGACCTTGGTTTCGGCTGATTTGACCTTGGCGTCCAAGTCGCGCTTCGACGCTTCCAGTTGGCTCACCAGGTTGGCGGCGCCTGGCTCCATTTCCAGGATCAGCTCGCCTCGCTTTACTTGCGTCCCTTCGCGAAGCCCGGGTGCAATCATCGAAACGACTCCCTTGGTAGGAGCGGTTACCGTCTGCTGTCGCTCTTGGGGAGCGTAGGCGATGACCTGACCGGCGCCCCGGGCAGACTGCTGCCAGGGGACGAAGATCATTCCGAAGACGCACAGCATCAACAGGACGAACAGGGCGTTCGCCAGCCGCCAAACCCAACGAGACGACTGAACCAGCTTGAGGGCTGGCAAGCTGTCGTCGCGCGTTTTCGTCAGCATCTGCGGACTCTTCTTGATCAGTTGTCTCATCGGAACAATCTCATAAATATCGTTAGGATCGATTCGGTCGAGCGCTACTTTGTCCGAAATTTCCGCTGCGAGTTTTCCTGCTCAACGTTGAATTGCCGATTGCATTGCTCCGCCAGACGGCTACGCGACGTTGCGACGACCAGGGTCCAGTTCTTCGCCGCCTTGAGACGTGCTAGCAAGCGATCCGCCATTGCGTCGGACAGGCTGTCCAGCACCGAGTCGAGCAACAACACCCGCGGGCGGCCGACGATCGCTCTGGCGATCATCAGACGCGTCGCCTGACTACCGGTGAGGTTGCGGCCATGCGTCAGCAACTCGGTATTCAATCCATCAGGCAGTTTCTGAAAGTCTTCCATCAGTTCCACCGTCTCCAGCGCATCGCGAACATCCTTGGCGTTGATGTGAGCGCGGTTTAGGTGGATGTTCTCTTGGATCGAACCATGAAAGATTTCGATCTGTCCGGCCAACGCAATATGTTCGCGGAGCGAGTCGGGACGGAGTTCGCGAATGTCGATGCCGTCGATTTCGACGATCCCGCTGGTCGGCTGTCGCAGACCGCTCAGCAGGCTCAAAATCGACGACTTGCCTGCCCCAGAATCCCCATAGATCGCAGTCGACTCGCCTGGTTTGATCTCTAGTTCCAAACCGGAGAGGGGCGCATTCGGCCGATTGGCGACCGAGACTCCCTTCAGCCGCATATCGGCGGGCTCCCCTTCGCGAAGGTGAAACAACCGATCATGCTGTTCGATGCTCAGGTCGAATAGCTGGCCCAGTTTGTCGACCGAGGCCAGCAGGTCGTAATAACTTTCGAGGTGTTTGCCGAGCTTGGCGAACGAACCAAGCAGCATCATGACGATCAGCTCGGAAGCGACCAACTGACCAAGCGTCATTTCGCCAGAGATCACCAGCCACCCGCCCAAGCCCAACAGCGCCGTACCGGCAACCGCTTGCAAGCCGAGCACGAACAGAATCTGACGCAGAATGATCTGGAAGTGGGCTCGGCGGGCGTCGAGCCAATGCACCGCTAAATTATCGGCCCGCTCAAGGGCGTAGGCTTGGCCGCCGTTCATTTTAAAGGCGGTGGTGTGACGCGCCAGTTCCTGCAGCCAAGCGGCGACGGCGTACTTTGCTTTCGATTCCTTGATCGACGTCTTGACCGCTCCGCGCCCTAGCAAGAAGGTGGCGACGGTGATCAACAACAGCAGGACGATGTCGTAGCCCAGCAGGAAGGGATGATAGAACGCCAGGACCGACATGCCGATGATCGTCTGCAGCACAATCACCAAACCATCGAGCAAAAGCGTTGACGTCGCCTTTTGCACGGTGACGACGTCAAAGAAACGGTTGGTAAGCTCTGGGCCGTGATGGGCGTCGAACTCGGACTGCTGAACCCGCGGAAGTCGGTAAGCGAGATCTTCCACCACGCGAATAAAGATCCGCCGCTGCAGCACTTCCGCCACAAACGCAACCAAGCCGCGCATCGCCGCGGCGAAGGCGAGAAAGACAAACAGAAGCATCGCGAGAATAATGATCGGTTGCAGGTAGCGACCGAAGGCGACCGTGTTTACCAGCACTTCGACGGCGACCGGCGTCGCAAATGCCAGCAAGCCGACCAGCGACGAAAAAATAAGCAGGATCCACAGATCCTTGCGCTCGGGCATGAACAGCGAGATGACCCGTGCGAGCGGCTTCAGTCCGTTTTGCGAGGAAGGAGTGTCGGTCGGTCGCGCCGTCGACTGGCAACTGAGCGCCGGCTGTCCGACGATCCAGCGGCACTTGGCTTCTGGGTCGGTGAGGGCCAACTCTTTGCGAAGCACGCTGCGCGATACCCAACGCGTCTTCTGGGTCAGCGGCTCCATTACGAGCACTTTGGAGCCCTTGGCCTGAATCAGAACCGCCCAGGCGATTTCGTCCGCCTCGTCGCTCAGACCGTGGGCGACCGGCGTGCCATGTTCGACAAAGCCCAAGATCCGGTCCAGGCTGGAGTCGAGCATCCGCACCTTTAGGTGAATGCTCTCGCCAACTTCGACCAGGCGCCGCGACCAGGCGGCCGGATCATCTCCCGGGATCGCCCGTTTCGCCTCATGCAACAGTCGTCGGGCTTTTCCCCGATCGAACGTAACTCTCGCAGCTGTTGCGAATTGCGCCATGATCTCCATCGTGCCATGGAGCGAGCTGTCGTCTTGTGCTGGGGGCCGTCCCTGCGTCATTGGGCGGTACCTTTTTTGCGGATTACAGGTCTTCTGACGATCGCCGCGTCATCTACCCTTTATCGTAACTTAAGCGCAGCTAGATATAGTAGAAGTCTCGGCGGAAATGACCAGTTCCACGATTTGGCCAGGAAACAGGAAAGTGGCCCATTGGTTGAGCAATCGCCGCAGCCCCATAATTTTAGGCGGCTTGGGCGATTGGGGGGGCAGAATTGCCCGCTATATCATTGGCTGCAGATTGGACGCTTGGCTGGGGAGGGAATGGGCCGCCAGTAAAATCACTGCATACACGATGGCGGTTGTGTTGATTGCAGTGATTTTGGCGGGCTGGCGGGTGAAATGCCGTTCCCACGGATAGCGGTTTCCAGCGGTATTGCTGGGGGGACGACTTTCCCAGCCGTGCCGCCTCGATGGCGGCGACGTCGATCTTTTTCATGGTCATCATCGCGTTGAAAGTTCGCTGATCGCTTGCATCAGCACGGCCGGCGTGATCTACCACGCGAGGCCCCACTTGTCTTTGCAACAGTGGTTCTCGTAGAAGGGCGTAGGTCCAGCGAATGGACTATTTTGCTGTGCCAGTCAACGAGAAGCAACAGACCGCCAAGTCTACGGCGTCGCGTACTTGGCTTTCGTCGCGGCGTTAAACTTTTTGATCGCATCGTCGCAGGTGCGGTTCTCGAACTCGTAGTTCCACGGTTCGATGTAGCGCATCCTCAGCTCTTCGGCCTGCCGGAAGACGGCGGTGTAGTCGCCATTGGGAAAGCGTTGTTGCTGGTCGGAGCGGCCGATCACCTGGCCGTAGAGATCGCCTTGGTACTTCTTCAGCAGCGTGATCAGATCGCCTTGGTAGTTCGTCTTGCCCGAGATCCACCACATGGCGATGCCGACGCGGTCTTCGTATTCGGGTTTTTGGAACTCCTCGATCAAGCGAGCCGGAATCTTGGCGCTGCGGAACAGTTCGTGCACTTCAAAGGCGGCCGCTTTGTCGGGAAAGGCTTTCATGACGCTTTGAGTCGCACCGGAGGCCGCTTTCACCCACAGGTCGCCAAACTGCTGTTCGGCATTGCGATCACGCGGGTTGATGCCCGCGACCGTTAGTAGCGTTTCGGTCGCGACGCCGTTGAAATGCCCTTCGACGCCGTTGCTGGTCATCTGCGGCACGTAGACCAGTTTCAGACGTGGGTCGGCGTTGTACTTTTCGCCCACCGCTTTGAGCATCGCTTGCAGACGCTGCTGAACGACCGGATTCCAGTACTTGGGCATCTCGACCGGGTTAGCGCGAAATCTCATCGAGAAGGTTTCGACCCCGAGCTGCGAGACCAACCAGCTGGGCGACAGCGCTTCGCGTTGCGGAAAAGATCGGGGAGATCGCTCGGGCGCGACGGTCGAGGTCCAGCCGCCATGGATCGCCAAGGTCCAGTTCATGCCTGACTTCAGCATCGCGACCTGACGCTCGATCGGGGCGAAGTCAAACTTGCCGGGCTCCGGCTCGATCTCGCTCCACGTAACGCGCACCAATCCCCCTTGCATCAGCGGGTTGTCCACTGCCCGCGGCGTGATCTTGCTGGCATAGGCGCCGGTCGGTTTGTCGACCTCTTTGCCGGCAGCGGTGGTGACGGCGAACAGGGAAACGAGCAGGAGCCATAGCGAGGATGTAGTTTTCATGGTGGTTTTAATCCCGAAGTGCGCGAGAAGTTTCGGGATTTTGGATATTCAGTTCGAAAATGCCTCGCAATGTTCGCTTGGCGAACGGCATTTGAACGACTTACGGAGACTCGATTCCGTTCTTCGCACGAAATTGGCGATCGAATTCAGAGAAAGCCGTTACCTGTCCGGCGTCCATGGCGTCGATGCCAGCCTGCAACGCCAATCGTTCCCGTTCGTTCCTTATCAGTCCATTCACGAACTGTTCGACGTCGGCGTAGCCCGCTGCCAAAGAGCGCTCCAGCGCGTCATCGAGAATTTGAATTCGCATTCGACTGTTCCCCAAGCAGATCAGAACTTGCCCGGACAATCGCCCGCGCCTGCTTACGCCGCTTTCTTCTCTTCCTTCGCCACCGTCATGCGCCGCGGCAGCCAACCTTCGCCAATCACATGCAGGGCCACGCGGTCTTCCAGGTTGGGGCGGAAGACGGTCAGCAGCAGCAGCGGCATGTACCACGCCAGGTAGGTCGTACCGTCGTTGGCGTGCCAGAACTGAGCGGCCAGCATGATTGCGGCGCTGCAGCTGAGCATCGTGCCGAGGTTCTTCTGAGCCGGCCAGAACGCCAGCCCGCAGGCACAGATCACAAACGCCACCAAGATCGGAATTCGGAAGTCGTTCGAGTAGATGAAGTAATTCCAGAAGCCGGTAAAGCCTTCGCTGCGGGGACTCCACAGACCGAACATCGCGCTGAACTGGTTCAGGAAGGTCGTGACGTTGGGCGCCACAATCGCCAGCGTCAGCACCAGCAGCACCAACATCGCGGCGACGCCGAGCGCGAAGCGAACCACTCCGCGTTGCCAATAAAAGCTGACCCACAGCGGCAGCAGAAACAGCGGGTAATAAACGGTGCCGATCGCCAGGCCGAGGAAAATGCCGGCCCACATCGGGCGTCGATAACAGAGGATCGCCCAGACCAGCAGGGCGCCTGGCAAGACGTGATCGACGCGCCCCGTATAGAGGGCGGTGTACGGAAGCAGCAGATACAGGAACGCGGCGCCGATCCCCATTGAGAGATTCTCGAAGTGGCGATAGCCGATCAGCACCACGCCGACCAACAGCGCCAGATTCGACAGGATCGCGACCAGCTTGGTCAGGATGACGATGATCCGCTGGCTCTTCGCTTCTTCGTCGGTCGGCGCTTCGGCCTGGGCGAATTGCGAGGTCGGGATGCGCGGCAAGAAGCTGAGCAGGCGATAGCCGGGCCCAAAGTGCCGCAGCGACTTTTCGACTTCTTCCGAGTCGCCGCTCGCCAGCATAATCTCGGCGGCGCGAATGCCGCGGACGTCGGCGTCGCTGGGGCGACCGACGATGATGTTAGAAATCAAAAAGGTGAACAGCGCGATGCTCATGAACATCATGGCGCCGACGGTGACGTTCGGCTCCAGCATCGGCCGGCGGACCATCGTTGGATCGATGAAGAGCCGCACGACGATCAGCCCGCTGAGACAGAAGAGCCAGATGTAGCCATACTTCTCGAGTTGGCGACCTAGCTCTCGCGCCTTGATGCGATCTTCTTCCTGCTGGTCGAAGTCGGAAGGTTGTTCCGGCAGCGGCACCACTTCGGCCAGTTCCGGTTCTTTGTCGGGTTCAAGATCAAACGAGTCGGAGAGTTCGGCCGAAGGGGGAACCGGCAGTTCGCTCCCCGGGCCGTCGGGCGGCGCATCGGGATTGACCATTGCGATGACCGGCTGCGACGACTCTAGGATCTTCTGCTGGCCGAAGTGGACCATCAGCATGCCCGGTGCGAGCAGAATGATCAAAAAGATGTCGAGGTTGCGGACGCTCCAAACCCGGTTGAACTTAAAGTACAGACCAATCGCCAGCAGCGACGCGACATAAGCCCACGTCGAGGGATTGATGCTCTCGTACTGAAAGAGGATCTCACGCATCGTTACTTTCGGCGTGAGCCTGGCCGCACTTGCGCATATCGGTACCACCGCCTAGCGAAACGCGGAGGCCTTCCTGTCGGGAAAGGGAAGTCGGGTCAATCTCTTCAGCATATTCGTTTTCAGGCCAGTTGCAAGAACGAGCGGACATCTCCGCTGACCCTGGCGATGACGTAAGCCGTTATAAAAATTAGGCTTGCGCGAACAGGGCGAGCTGTGACGCCTAGCGCCTTCCGCAGCAGGATACCGCGGTACGGATCTCCCAAAAAACTGCTCCAATGGGGGCTTTGCTCGCCATCGGATCAGAAAAGCTTCATGAACCGAATGCGCCGACCTGTGCCCATTCTTCATTTTCCCCAGTTAGCCTAACGCGGTATTGCGCCAATTTGGGAACTGGGGAAAAACGGGGCCAGAATGTCGGACGAAGAGCGGATTCGCTTCAAATGCGACGCCTGTAATCAGACGCTCAAAGCGAAAATGAAGCACACCGGGCGTAGCTTTAACTGTCCGCACTGCAGCGCCAAGATCCGCGTTCCGAAGCTCGAAGGCCAGAAATCGGAGGCGGACGACAGCGGCTTACCGGTCGATTCCCAGCCGCCGGCCAGCGACAAGCAGGGCTCGCCCAAGATCAAAAGCGTGAAGCCAAAATCGCGCGATCGCTCGACCGTCATCCTCAAGCAAAGTCCCCCCGCCAAAGAAAAGCAGAAACGCTCGGCCCGCAAGTTGGGCGTTGAGTTTGAGCCCGATGTCAGCGAGCGCGAGCTGGAACAACTGATCCAGTGGGCCAAGCAGAATCGCAAAGAACGCATCAAAGCGGCGACTGACAAGTTCCAGGCGATCGTCAGCGAGATCACGCCGATTGAGTGGATGGAAGAAATGGTCGTCCGCCGCTATTCAGGATTGCTGATCCTATTTGACGAAGACGAAATGGAAGACAACGCCGACCAGGCGTCACAGGCCAACCCGCGACTCTTCACGACCGAGGATCTTTCGCCCGAAACGATCGAGCGGCTGCTCGAGCAACTGCCGCAGATTTTTGTGCGGGACGAAGAGGGGAAGTTCTCGGTCCGGCAGAGTACCTTGGCGACGTATCAGTTTGATGATGATGAGGACTAAATCGCCTTCTCATCCGGCAGCGTAATCTTCAAATCTCGCAGCATCTGCTCGTGCTTGCGACGTTGATCGTCCGAGACGGTCAACCCCAGGAAATCCTTTAGCCATTGCTCCAGTCGCGCCGTTTCCACCTGGTTGGAGCGGCAAATTTCCGTGAAACTTTGCAAGCGACTGGTCATGTGCTGCAGTTCTGCGGGGCTGGCGGTTGGCAAATGGCGTTCGTAGACCTCCAGGCCGCGATCGCAGATTCGCATTTTCGCTGCGCACTCGAAATGCATGTAGTCGTTGAGCCCGGTCCAATAGCTGAGCGCCAGTCGGTCGTTTTGGCGATCATGCGGATAGTTGTCGAGATAGAGACGCAGGATACCCTCGTTTAGCTTGTCGTTGTTGGAGTGAAGCAGATAGGTCCCCCAGTCGAATGCGATGATCTGAGGTTCCGGGGCTTTGCTCGCGGCGAGCGTCGCACCTGGCTAACATCTCGTCCGCCGCTTGCCCATGATCGGTCGTTTCGAGCAGACGCTTGATGCGATCAATTCGCTCCCGTTCGGCGCTGCTGGGGAGTTGTAGTTCTTTGCAATTCCAGGGCGTCGCTTCTTTTCGCCGGAACCGGGCGAACACCGAATCGCCCACTTTCGGCCTGCGATCGACCTCTTCCAAGTCGTAGTGTTCGATCAGCACTTCTTCGAGGTCGAGCGTATCAGCGGGCCCCTCTGGACCGAAGAGGCGTCGCGTTATCTTGAGTCGGATACGATAAATGGACTGTTGCCTGCCGGCGATTGCTCCCAACCCAAATCGAGCAACCGGAAGCTCACGCAACAATTCGACTTCGACAAGCTCTCCCTCGACCCAGGACCAATTGCGATCGGCGATGAGAACGCCGAAGAGGTTGTCGGTCACATCGATTACTTGCTTGGGAGCGGGGTCGCCAAGCCGGAATAGCGGTTGAGCCAGCGATGGCGAGGCCGTGAGCAGGATCGCGCTAAAACAGAGAATCAGCGCTGGCGTTGTAGAGAAGCTTAAGCGGAGGAGAAGACTTCGTTTCACGGGCGACAATCCTGCACGAAGCAAAGCCCTCGCCGCCGCCCATAACGCGGCGGCAAGGGGAGGTTCGCAGTTTACCGCTGCGCCGCTTCGACCGCCAACGTTTGAAACGCCTTTCGGACGTCGCTGTCATCGCCGTTGCCGAAGCCGCTGCGCTGGATCATCAGCACGAAGATCATCTTCTTTTCCGGATCGATCCAGCCTTGCGTGCCGAAGGCGCCGCCGTGGCCGAAGGCGCCGGGGCTGAGCATGCCGGTTACGCCCTGCGGCTCGCGAACCAGGTAGAAGCCGAGACCCCAACCGCAGCCGGCGGTAAAGCCGGTCTTTAGATCGCCCGTCTGTAGCTTGGTCATTTCGGCGACTGCCGATTCGGACAGATACCGCTTGCCGTCGGCTTGACCGCCGTCGAGCATCATTTGGTAGAACTTCACCAGGTCGGCGGCTGTGGTGACCAAGCCAGCGCTGGGGTTGGGGCCTTTGACTTTGCTCGGGTCGCTGTAGGCGTTGCCCGAGGCCTTAAGCGTGCCGGGCTGCTCGCCGGGCGAATAGATCTGGGCGGTCCGGGCCTGTTGCGTTTTGCTGGGGAAGAAGGTGGTGTCGTTCATCCCAAGCGGTTGGAAGAGGCGCGTTTCCAGGAACTTCTCGAGCGGTATTCCGCTCACCACTTCGACCGCGGCGCCAGCGACGGTCAGGCCCGGGCTGTACGACCATTTGCTGCCCGGCTCAAACAGCAGCGGGCGAGTGGCGACCTCTTTGGCGGCGTCGCGCAGCGAAGTCTGAAACGATTGGCTCCCCTGAAAACCGGCCGTGTGGGTCATGCAGTCGCGGAAAGTGATCGGCCGTGATGGCGACTTGCCATCTTTCAGCTTCACGTCGGCAAACTCGGGCAGGTATTTGGAGACCGGCTCGTCGAGCGATAGTTTCCCTTCGTCGACCAGCATCATCACGGCGGTGGCGGTGATCGGCTTGGTCATCGAGGCGATGGCGAACATCGTGTCGGTCGTCATTGGGCGGTCGGTCTCAAGCACCGCTTTGCCGTCGGCGGCGTGGTGGATGATCTGGCCATCCTTGGCGACCAGGGTGACCGCTCCGGCGATCTTGCCTTCGTCGGCGAACTTTTGCATCGCAGCCGAGATGGGGGCGATGTTGGGGGCAGTGGCTTTGGGGGGGGCGGCCTGGGCGAGCGGCGCCAGCAGCAGAACGCTGACCAGGGAGAGCAGGGTGGTGGGGCGACGCATCAGGGGGCTCCTGGGGGTGGAATATTTGGCTGGGAAACACCCAATTTAACTGAAAACTATGCGGTTTTCCTCCTTCTGAGGGCAGAATGCATGGTTTCGACGAGAAGTCCGTGAAGAATTGACGTTTGCCGTTGCCTTTGCGGCGGATCGGGTTAGGATAACTAGCAGCTTGAGTGCAACTGAGTTGCAAGTTTGGTCCGGATTTCAAATTCCCATGCAGAGCCTGATGGCCAAATTCGTCTTCCTCGCCTACGTCGCTTCGGTGACGCTGGCTCCGGGACTGCACGAACTGTCTGGCTGCCAGCATGCCCACGCACATTCGCACGCTCATGACCATTCGCACACTGGTCACGATCATCACCATCACGGGTATGATCATGACCATGTTCACTCGCACGCGGCCGGTTCGCCGCGGACGGTAGTCTGGGCCGATGTCGAACTACAGGGCGATTCGCACGAATGTGCGATCTGTCGTTTTCTGGATCAGAACCTGACGCACGCGTCGACCCCGCTGGTCGACGTGGCGGAAGGAGTCGCTCTGACCCGGGAGTCCTCGACTCCCGCTTCGCCGCAACTGGCGATTTTCTCTCCGGTTAGCCCTCGAGCTCCGCCGGTCGCGTAAGTAGTGCACAGCCATGGGCTGCGCACGCCAATCTTGCGACCTGATCTTGGGTTGCGGCGACAGCGCCGTGATCTTCCGCTCCGATCCCTGTTTCGATCGGGCCGGGACCTCGAGCCTATCCATCTTCACCGGAGAGCAGAACGTGCAGAAGCGCGACGCATTTACGTTGGTAGAACTGTTGGTTGTGATTGCGATTATCGGCATTTTGATCGCCCTGTTGTTGCCGGCGGTGCAGCAAGCCCGCGAGGCGGCTCGGCGCATGTCGTGCACCAACAACCTGAAACAGATCGGCCTGGCCAGCCACAACTATCACGACACGTTCAAGACGTTTCCGTCGGGCTGGATCGCGACGGTCGAAGGAACCAACACGCCGTTCGCTCATGGCGAGCCTGGCTGGGGTTGGGCGGCGCAGCTGTTGCCGATGATGGAACAGCAAAATCTCGTCGACAGCATGATCGATTTCCGGTTGTCGATTCGCGATTCGGCGCATGCGACGGTTCGCGTTCATCATGTGCAAGGCTATTCGTGTCCGTCCGATCGGGCGCCCTATACGTTCGAGGCGCATGAAGAAGACCACGGCCACGCCGACACCGGCAGCGGTTCGCACGACGAGTTAGAACTGGCTTCGGCCAGCTACATTGGCGTGTTCGGGTCGACCGACAATGGCGCCACGACGATCGAAGATTGCGAATCATTTGGCGCCGGCACGAAGTGCGCCGGCAACGGGGTCTTCCATCACAACAGCGGCACGAAGTTCGCCGCGATCACCGACGGCACGTCAAACACCTTCTTCTGCGGCGAGCGGAAGTTTACCGAAGAATCGCCGTCGACCTGGCTCGGTTCGCTCAGCGAATCGGAGTACGCGATCGAACGGATCTTGGGGATCGTCGACGATCACGCGCCGAACGACGACCACAACCATCCCGAAGATTTTCGCAGCCAACACCCGGCCGGCACCAACTTCGCCTTCTGCGACGGTTCGGTCCACTTGATCGTCGAGACGATCGACCTGCAGGTTTATCGCAACCAGGCCAATCGTCAGGACGGCCAGGTGATTCCGTCTGACGCTTTCTAGGCGATTGCGGAGATAGACAAACGAAAAGGGGAACCGATCGTTCGGTCCCCCTTTTCGTTTCTTGGGCGCCATTGCCAAGTCTTCGTGGCAATGAATGGATGCTGCTATTGGGGGTAGGATTGCTTGGCAATGCCACGCCGACAACGGGATGGAACCGCATTCCTTCGGCTTGCGACTCGGGCTACGATTGCCACCCGCGACCGATATTTTGGCGGCTACTTCTTCGCTTCCAGCACGCCTTGCTTTTCCATGAAGGTCGTCACCACCTTCGGCCAGTTGGTGACTTCATGCTCGGTCGGTCGCAATCCGTAGCCATGTCCGCCGGTCGGGTAGACGTGCAGTTCGGCCGGGGTCTTCAGACGCTTCAGGCCCATAAAGAAGGCGACGCTGTTGTTGCAGGGGACCGGATCGTTGGCGGCGTGGATCATGATCGCCGGCGGCGTGGTTTCGGTCACTTCGGCCCGGTCGTTCAGCTCGACGCTGTCGGGCTCGGTCGTCAGGTAAGCGGGATAGACCAGCACCAGGAAGTCGGGGCGAGCGCTTTGCTTGTCGGCTTCGTCGATTTCGTCGTACGTCTTCAGGTCGTGACCGACGCCAGTGATCGCGGTCAGATTGCCGCCGGCCGAAAAGCCGAGCAGGCCAATCCGATCAGGATCGATGCCCCACGCTTTGGCATTCTGGCGGGTCAGGCGAATCGCCCGCTGGGCGTCTTGCATCGGACCGGTTTGGTAGTCCCCCTTGGCCCGGGGAACGCGATAGTGAAGCACGACCGCGGTGACGCCGATGTCGTTGAGCCACTTGGCGACTTCGGTCCCTTCCAGGTCGTAGGCCAAGATGTTGTAACCGCCGCCGGGGCAGACGACGACCGCGGCGCCATTCTTTTTGTCGGCTGCCGGCTGATAGACGGTGATCATCGGCTTGGTGACCTTGGTCACTTTGCGGCCGCTCCGCTGATCGATCTCTTCGACGATTTCTTCTTTGACGCTCGGGTCTTGGCCAGGAACCTGGCCGGCCGGCCAGAGAATGACTTCGACATTCTCAGCAAACGCCGGAGCGGCGATCAGCGCCAACAGAGCGGCGGCAAGCAGCGATTTCATAGCAGAGTCCTTCAGAATGGGGCGGGGGGGATGCAGTGGCGAGAATAGTCGACGCCGCGCCGGGATGCAACTTGGGGAAGTCTCGCTTGCCGCTACGTATCGACCGTCACGTCATCCCAATGATCAGCGTCATAGATCCACTCAAACGCGTAGCAGCGTTGCCACAAGACCGGGTATTGCAGATCGCGCGGCAGCGGGCTGCGCCCTTTCACCGCTTGGCGAACGTAGCAATGCAAATTGTAGTGGCGATCGTGCTCGGCCAGGATCTCGCCGGCGGGGCGCAGCTGCGCCGATTGGACGAACGCGTCGATCGAACCTCCCAGCGGCGGGATCAGTTCGTCGACCAGCTTAGCCGTGTCGCATGTCTTGGTCGGCAAGCCGAGGGTCGTGATCTTGCCAATTGTCCAGAGCAACGCCCAGGCCGCTTCGGGGCGCCAGACGGCGATTGAGCAATTGCGCTCGGACGGTTCGTCCGCTTTCAGCAGCGCCAGTTCCCAGGGAGAAATGTCGCCGGTCAGACCTTGCGAGTCGAGCCATTCGAACACTTCGCCGCCGTCGACGCCATAACCGACCGCCGCGACGCCGTGCAAGATCAGGATGCGGCGGGCGATCTCGACCGCCGTTTCGGGCAACGCTTCTTCGCAGTCGGGAATCGCCGGCACGACCTCTTCGCTCCAGACCTTGTGAGCGATGGCGAACTGTTTGGTCGTCGTCATGAGGAACGCCTACTTAGACTTCTTCCCGCTCCGCTTCCAGTTCGTAGGCGGTTTTCGCCCCATGCTGGCGGAGCAACTCGATCACCGCCGGATCGTCGGTCCAGTCGATCGCGGCCAGGCGGCAGCCGGGGTCGTCGTACAGATTGTAGAGCCGGTTCAGTTCGACGCCGGCTTCGACCAGCAAAGTGGCGTACCGCAGGCGACGCTCTGGCGTCAGCTTCCAGTTCAGCGCCGAGACGAGCGAGCGATCGAGATTGGGATTGGCGCCGCGGGCGATCAGCAGTTCGACCACTTCGTCCTTTTCCGACAAGATCGCCGCATGCAACGGAGTATCGCTGGTCGGAATCGTCTGAACGTCGATATTGTAGCCAGCGTCGAGCATCGCCGCGACGATCTCGGCGCTGCCATGTTTGACGGCGACGCTTAGCCACGGACGCTTGAGGTCCTCGGTGGTGACGAAGTCTCGGACCAGCGAGGGGTTGGCGGCCAGGACTGCTTGAACCTGCTCTAGGTCTTGGGCGTAAATGGCGCGGCCCAAGGCTTGATTGGCGGACTTATCGAACAACGGACGACGCTTTCCTGCGAGCGGAACGGAAGGGGGGGAAAGCGTCTATTCTAACCCTGACTTTGCCGCAGCGCCGACCGGATGGCGATAAACTCGCCGACGTTTTCCAGGTCGAGCACGCCCACAATCTGGCCATTGGCGACGATCGGCATCGAGTTACAGGCGCCTTTTTGCAGCCGTTCGTAGGCGATTTGCAGCATTTCGCTGGGCGTAGCGACCTGAAAATCGGTCCGCATCACGCCGCTGATGGGCGCCTGATTGCCGTTCTCGGCCAGGGCTTTCAGCAGATCGTGCTTGGTCAGCATGCCAACCACTTGGCCGCCGTCGACCACCGGAAAGTCTTGCTGAAAGCCGGCCAGCACGTGACTGGCGGCGACGCCCAAGGTTTCGTCGGGGCGAACCGTCTCGAAATGGGTAATCATCACGCTGCGGATTGGGATGCCGGTTAGCGCGAATTTCCGCTGCACCATCGACGCTTCGGCGGTCGCTCCCATCCAGACGAACAGCGCAATAAAGACCAGGAGCGGATTGTAAAACAGGCCGAAGAAGCCGAACAGAAACGCCATCAACTGCCCGACGCCGGCGGCGACCTGCGTGGCCTGAACGTAGTCCATATTCATCGCCAGAAAGGCCCGCAGCACCCGTCCCCCGTCCATCGGAAAGGCGGGGAGCAAGTTGAAAATGACCATCACCACGTTAAAGCCGAACAGGATGAAGCAGACGGCCGCCGTCTGTTGCCAGAAGGTCAGGTCGGTCATCGTCTTCATCGACGCGTTCTCACCAAAAGCCGAACCAAGATACTGCAGGGCGAGATTGCGATCGGTGGCTAGGCTGCCGATTAGCAGCGCCAGGACGAAGAACAGAATTGCCAAGACCACGTTGACCATCGGGCCGGCGAGCGCCACGACCAGCTCTTGTTTCGGGTCTTCCGGCATCCGTTCCAGCCGAGCGACGCCGCCGATCGGCAGCAGCGTGATGTCTTTCGTACCGATTCCGTAGCGCCGCGCGGCCAGGGCGTGTCCCAACTCGTGCAGCACAACGATAAAAAAGATCGCTGCGACCATCGCCAGGCCAAACAGGGTATCGCTCAGATCATCGCCGCGCGTCCAATGGAGCGCCGCGAACCAGACCAGAATGATCAGGAAGGTGAAGTGGACGTACACGCCGATGCCGAACAGGGTGCCGATCCGTAACGACCATTTCATACTTCAAACGCCTTTCGATCCCAGGTTGCAAAAACTAGTTGAATTGTAGAGCAGAAACGACGCGGCGAACCAGATTGCGCATAAAAAAACGCCGCACCCAAATTTGGGTGCGGCATCTTGCTGAGCTTCAGCTATATCAATTTGTTACGACGCGGAACTAGTTGCCTGTTGAAAAATGCCACGAGGGCATTTTTCAACAGGCAGCTAGGGTTAGCCCCGATAGCGAGAGCTATCACGGCTGACCAGTTGTTGAAAGGTTCTGTAGAAGTGCGGAAGAAGATCGACCCAAGTGCGAAAGAGTTCGCGAGCAAGAAATAAAAAAGCCCGGCGCGCGATTGTTAGGAGTCATCGCGCGTCGGGTTCACGCTACGGGGTGCTTACCTAACGCTCCGTGTAGCGTCCCTGTCCGACCGCGGTCATCTGGAGCCAGATCACCGAAAGGGCCCATCAGCCGGACATTTGTAATCTAGGACGCAATTCCGAAAGACGCAAATTTATTTTTTGCGGCGTATTCGGCGCGCTAGAGCGGTTTTCCTTCATCTGTATCGTTCTGGCTGGTTGCGGCCGCGCTGGTCGGCGTTGACCTGCATCGACGAATCTTGAGGATTCGCCTGCTTCGGTCGCCTGGACCAGCTTGCCTCACTAACGCCAGAAACGCTACAGCTATCAGAAAAACGCTCAAGGGCCACCGCTAACCTCGCAGCACTTTAAATTGCTGCGCAATGAACATGACGTGCGCGCTCTCGCCCCACGTGTCGCTCTGCTGTCGGATCAGGCGAAACCTCGGATGTTTGGGGGTGCGGCGATCGGCGGCGGAATCGGAGCAATTGTCGCCGTCAGCTCGGCCTTGATCGTCGGAGGAGAAATGGCTGCCAGTACCGCTCCGCTCGGCTTGGCCCTTACCGGCGCCATTGTCGGGACGCTGCTCGGCGGTTTTACCGGTTGGGGAATTCCCCGTGACCAAGAGGCGGACGTGATGCGAATGTTAGCTGGCCGCCGTGGCAGTTCATTGCTTTGCCGAGTCGTCTGACCCGACCGATCGAATTGCCGAAGGGGTGAATATGGCCGAAGAAAGCCGACTCCATCATGCCAGCTGAGCTGGTTCGCTTCTTGCCAGCGGCGAATCGAAGCCAAGCGAAAGGGGACGAATCTACTCGTCCCCTTTGACCACCTGTTCGACCGTGATGCCAAGCGCCCGCATCTTGTGGCGAAGGCTGCCGCGGGTGATCCCCAACAGCGCCGCCGCTTTCGACTGATTGCCGGCCGTCTTGTCGAGCACGAACGACAGCAATCGCTGTTCCATCCATTCGAGCGATTCGGCGTACATATTTTCAGAGCCGCGCGATTCCAGTTGGGTGAGGAAGACGTCAAACGCATCTTCGTCGCTCCCCTGCGATTCGCCGCTCGGGCGAATCGGCGCCGCCCCACCAAACAGTTCCGGCGGCAGCCACTCTGGCGCAAGGACGGTCGACGTCGCCATCAGCATCGACTTCCGCAAAACTTCTTGCAGCTCGCGGATATTGCCGGGCCAGTCATACGCCTTCAACCGAGCCAGCGACTCGGCCGAAAGACCGGTGATCTCTTTGCCCAACTGCTTGTTGAACTGCTTCAGGAAGTACTGAACAAGTTGCTCCAGATCGCCGTCCCGATCGCGCAGCGGCGGGATCGCAATCTCAAACGACTTGAGCCGGTGGAATAGGTCCAAGCGGAAGTCGCCGTCGGCGATCATTTCTTCCAGGTCGCGGTTGGTGGCGGAGATGATCCGCACGTCGGTGGTGATCGTTTCGGCGCCGCCGAGCCGCTCCAACCGCTGATCCTGCAGCAAGCGCAGCACCTTGGCCTGGATCGTCAGGGACATGTCCCCCACTTCGTCCAGGAAGATCGTGCCGCCGTTGCACTGCTCGAACTTACCAATTCGCCGCGAGTCGGCCCCGGTGAAGGCGCCTTTTTCGTGACCGAACAATTCGCTTTCGAGCAACGTCTCGCGGAGGGCTGCACAGTTGACCGCCAGGAACGGTTCGCTGTTGCGATTGCTGTGTTGGTAAATTGCCCGGGCGATCAGCTCTTTGCCGCTGCCGCTTTCGCCCCGGACCAGGACGTTGACGTTCTGGGCGGCGACGCGGCCCACTTCTTTGTAGACCGCCAGCATCTGCGGGCTGCGACCAATCAGCAGGTCGCCGCTTTCGTTCTCTTCGGCTTGCTGCGACGTCAGGACGACCGGCTCGTGCATCAGGCGGCGGTTCTCGATCGCCCGCTCGACCAGTTCCTGGACCATGCCGACATCGAGCGGCTTAACCAGGTAGTCGTACGCGCCGAGCTTCATCGCCTCGATCGTCGTCTCGCTGTCATCGCGACCGGTGACGAAAATGATCGGCAGCTTGGAGTCGATCTGGCGGATCTGCCGAGCCAGGTCGAGACCATTGATCTCCGGCAGCATGATGTCGAGCAACAGCACGTCGATCGTGTGTTTTTCGATCAGGGGGATGACTTCGGCCGCGCGCTGCGAGGTTAGTACATCAACCTCGCTTCCTTCGAAGCAACGCTGGACTAAGCGCGCTACGGCACGATCGTCGTCAACGACAAGAATCTGCGTCATAGATGTCTTAGAGATGTGCGGGTCTTCCGCGTCCCTCCTCAAAGGTAAGTCCCGGCTATCGAAGTTTATAATGCAACGTATTGATCAGTCTAGCTGCCTGTTGAAAAATGCACTCGTGGCATTTTCCAACCTCGCCAGGCTCAGAGCGCATCCCTGCGATCACGCAGTCCGTCGAGAAAATCAACGGACTGCTAGTTGCGTCACGGCAAGACGAGGGGATTGGGCGAAAGTTCGCGACTCGCCCGCAATTCGTGGGGAATCTTCGGCAAGTTAGGTTAGAGGAATTGCGGTTATTGTGCGAGCGTCTCATCCGTCGACACCGGTCGATGCATCCGTTCGAGATGAATTTGATCGATATCCAGGCAGGCGCTTTCGACGTAAACGCCGATTTTACCCTCAGAAAAGGTCTGATCGGCCAGCGAAATCACGATGCGATGATCAATGGAAAACTCGATGTAACTGCCGTAGGCGACCAGGCGAATCTCGCACGGACGGTCCAAACGGCTCCGCCAATAGCCGGCCTGTAGCGTGTCAAAGCTCATCATATGCTCGCCGGTAGCCCCATTATCGGTCCGCCAAGAGCGCAATTGTGCGACGCCTCGATACATGTCGAGTGATAGAAAGTAGCCATCCTGCGAATCGGGATCGATCCGGAACACCAGCCCGCATTTGCCGTTGCCCTGCATGTCGAGCCGGGCCCTAAGGCGAAAACAGTTGACCGTCGCGCCGAATAGAAACGCCTGAAACCCATAGTCGTTGCGGAGACGAATCGAGCCGGCGTCATGGTTCACCTCGGCCGAGCCATCTTTGTCGGTCAGCATCTTCGAGATCTGAAACATCTGCGGCGTCGCATCGGCCTTGATCTCCTGATCGAAACCTTCAAACGACGCGACCTGCAATTGTCCATCCGAAAGCTGTCTGATTCGCTTCGGCGGCGGCAGCAGGTTTTTGACCGTGCGGCGGGTGATGTCGTGCGAGTAGAAGTTCCAGATCATCGGGCCATGGTCGTCAAAACAGATCCGCCCGGCGTAGTTCCCCTTCGGTAGCAGCACGTTGTCAAAGAAGTTCGCCCACGGCTTTTCGAGATCGGCGGCGTGCCAGTAGCGGATCTTGGCGTCTTCCCGAATACTGCCGATCAAGTAGCGTTCGCCCCGCAGTTTCATAAGGTTGGGGACTTCGATGTCGTCGTACAGGCCTGGGTGAAACAGGCTGGGGTGCGCTTCAAATTGGTTCTCGGCCGTCTCTTCCATCAGCGAGACGCAGCCCCGTCGGCAGACCGGGCCATCGGGAACCCGCGCCGCCGCCATCAACCAGCCGCGCCCTTCGTCGTAATAGTAGAAAGGATCGCGGAAACTGATCCAGCGGCGACCTTCCGACAGTTTGCTTTCGTAATAGGGCGCCGGGGACTCGAGCGGGAAATGGCTCTCTTCGTCGTACGGCGCATTGATCAGACTCGGCGGGGCGTCGGTGATGCGACAACGCTTGCACTGATTGACCCAGCGGACCGGCGATTTGACCCATTGGTAGAGGTCGTCGCTGGTCGCCATGCCCAGTCGCTGCACCAGGCCGTTGTCATGCTGCGACAGCCCGGTGTAGAACATCCGCCACGAGCCTGGCTTGTACGGATTGGGGGAGACGTGCATCGTCCACAGCATCGAGTCGTCCCACGCCCCGGGGTGCCCGATGAACAGCGCGTTTTCGACCCGATGCCACGCTAGCCCGTCATCGCTGACCGCATGGGCGATAAAGTCGTGATTCGGCAAAACGAGATGAAACAGATGGTACATCCCGTCGTGATACACGACGTCAACGTCCCCCATCGTTTTTCGGCCGCTATCCGACTCATGGTACATACGCGTTTTCGCTCCAGCTGCGAGATCAAGGATTTGCCTTCAATCTAGCATGTTTTGGCTTGCGTTCCGACCGCAATCCCCCCGGAGTAGCCGCCACGCAAGCTAAGGAATGCGGCCGCAAGCAAAATGACGAATGTCTAATGCCAAGAAGCGAAGTCTCTTTCTTCGATTAGACATTGGTGATTAGTCATTAGCAGTCCGTTGATTTTCTCATCGGGCTGCTGGATCGCAGGGATGCGATCCCAAAATAGCGACGTAAGTCGTTATTTTGCGAGCCGCGAAGAGCTATGCTCTGAGCCTGGCGAGGTTGGAAAATGCCACGAGGGCATTTTTCAACAGGCAGTTAGACATTTCCGGCCGCACTGCCTCGGTTCGCGCCTCGCGCTTCGTGTCAGACATGCGGCTGGATGCTATTGCTGCATCGCGTACAGCAAGATGTTGGCGGCGATCCGGGCGGCGTCTTCGCGGATGTAGCCTTCGCACTGCAGCGACGAGCCGTTCTCCATCGCGCAGCTCAAGTCGAGCGGTGAGAAGACCGCGACCAGGCGATCGTCGATCCACAGCCCCTCCAGTTTGGGCGACTGCCGGGTTTGCGTCGCCTGCAGGCCTTCTCCCTCTTGGCGTTCCTGTGGATCGTTGACCGAAACGGTGGTGATGTCGAAACCGTTGTACGCTTCGGAGAAGATCGGATGATCGAGCGGAATCTCTTTTAATTCGGCATCGGGAAACATCATTTTCATTTCGCGACGGAACGCCGTCGTGAAGGGAACGCTGGCGCAGATCGCGTCGGCGAACAGGAACCCGCCGCGATTCAAGTGATCATAGATCGCGGTTCGCTCTTTCGGCGTGAACTTGAAATCGCGACGACCATGCATGAACAGGATCGGAAATTCGTACAGCTTTTCGTTGCTCGCCGGAATCAAATGAGGCGACGCGTCAAAGCGGAAATCCAATTGACGCCCGGCTACCTTGACCATGTTCGAAAGCGCCGCCGGAGCGTCATCGGCCCCGCCGGTGTGTCGCACTTTGCCGACGATTAGCGTGTTGCGGGTCTGGCCATCTTCAACCCCCAACGAGTCGTCAATTTCGACTTCCTGCAGTTTTTCTTTCAGCTTGCGGCCGGTCGCGTAGGCCAGCACGTTGGCCCCGATCAAGTTGCCGGCTTCGATCCTGGCTCGCACTTTTTCGGGGTACTTGGCGACCGCTTCGCTGCGGTTCAGTTCCCAGAAGCAGCCGAGATCTTCGGGGCAATAGACGACGCTGGTGCGGCAGCAAGCGTCGATCCCCAACAGCGGCTTGGCATACTCGGCCTCGACCGGCGCTTCGGCAAACCAGATCGGATGGTCCGGCGGCAACAGCCGCAGCGGCGCTTCGGGGAAAAGCCGTTTCATCAGCGCGCGGAAGTCGGCGTCAAACTGGGCGCCGCCACACGCCGCTTCGGCAAAGACGAAACCTCCTTGCTCGATGTACAGCTTCAGGCTCTTTTCCTGTTCCGCCGTTAGCTTCAGGCCATCGCTGCCGCTGATCCACAAGACCGGCGTTTGCAGCAGGTCTTCGGTCGTCGCATGCTTGGCGTCGATTACCTGCCAGGTCATCCGCTGGTTGCCCCACCGCGGCTCGATGAAGTGGGTCAAGTTGGCGATGTCGCTGCGATGGCGATTCCAGTCGTGGCTGACGGTCCGGCGGGGGCCGTCGGCGTCATGCTTGTACTTGGCGATCAACACCGGGCGGCGTCCCTTGGCCAAAAACAGCAGGGCCAGCGAGGTCGCGACCGCCGGGTGCGAGACTTCGGCGTTGCCCGTCCCACGCCACGATCCGCTCAGCGAGTCCTGATTGTTGACCAGCATTTCGGCGCCTTCGCGATACCAATCGTGATCACCGATAAAGCGGCGACCGCCTAAGCGTCCTACGCGTTCGACTGCGTAGAGATAGTAAAGCAGATTGAGCGAATCGCCCCCGTCGGCCGGGTTGGTGTAGACGGTAAAGTTGCGGCCCAGCCAGTTGTAGCCATCCTCGATGGCGTCGTTGGGCGTTTGCTGGCCGCAGCACTGGATCGACTCGCCATTGACGACGGCGTCTCCCTCGGCCAGACGTTTGGTGGTGATGATCATCGACGAGATCCCGGCTGCGGTCATACTGCCGCGCCCCGGCGAGTTGGGCAAATAACCCCACGATCCATTCGGGTTCTGCGCTTTCTCCCAATAGTCGTGCGAAACCCGCCAGGTCGGTTCGTCGACTTTCGCCCCCACATGGGCCGCTTCGTCGAGGGCCAAAATGGCGAATTGCGTGTTCGAGTTATCGCCGCCGCCGCCGCCGCGCGGGTCGGAATAGGTCCACATGCCGCTGCGATCGCCGCCCCGAATTTGAATGCCCGACAGTTTTTGGGCGTCGGCGACGATCTTCGCCTTGCGACCGACGGGATCGGCCAGGCCATACGCCATGATCTGCAGACTAAGGGCGTAGGTGTGCTCGGGCTGGCCAATTTTCGCTTCGAGATAGCCGAGGGCTTTGACGATCGCCGGATCATCGGGGTCGACGCCACTTTCGATCATCGCCAACATCACCAGACTGGTGACGCCGCCAGGTTGACCTGGGTATTCGGCCCAACCTCCATCGGGTTGTTGTTGCTTGCGGAGGAAGTTGATGCCGCGGGAGATCGACTCGTTGACCAGCTGCGGCGTAACCGCCTGACCGCCGCGGCGCACGTGTTGCGCTGCAGCCGATGGCAAATTGATCGACAAAGTCGCCGCAATCGCCACAATCGCCAAGGGTGCATAGGCAAACTGCGTAAGCTTTTCAGAGATCGAAAACAGGCTAGCTGCGTCGCGACTGTTGGTCGACATAAATATCTAACTTTTCAATAGTTAACGCAGTTGATGAAGCGCCCGTACACGTTGCCGCCGACGGCTGGGATTTCTAGAATCACGCTGTCTGGACGCATCATCCCCATATTTTAGAGCCATTCGGCGTTTGGGGGCGACAAAATTGCAAATTCCATTCGCACTCCGAGTAATCGGCTTCGCCTCGACAACCCGTAGCCGGCCAGTGATTTCAGCCCAGTAGAGGATCGCTTCGTGGCAAAAACCCGCAACCTTGGCGAAGTACTACAAGAGTTTAAGCAACAGCGGCTGGTGATGCAGCAAGAGTTGCAGAAGGTCATCGTCGGCCAGGAAGACGTTATCGAGCAATTGTTCGCCGCCATCTTTACTCGCGGACATTGCCTGTTGGAAGGGGTGCCGGGCTTGGCCAAGACGTTGATGGTCAGCACTTTGGCCCGCGTTCTCGACATGCAGTTCAAGCGGGTGCAGTTTACGCCTGACCTGATGCCGTCCGACATTACCGGCACCAATGTGTTGGAAGAAGACGAGCATGGCCGCCGTAACTTCCGCTTTGTCGAAGGGCCGGTCTTCACCAACATTCTCTTGGCGGACGAAATCAATCGTACGCCTCCCAAGACGCAGGCCTCGCTGTTGCAAGCGATGCAGGAGCGCGAGGTGACCGTCGGCCGCGAGACGTACGATCTGCCTGATCCCTTCTTCACGATCGCCACCCAAAACCCGATCGAACAAGAAGGAACCTACCCGCTGCCGGAAGCGCAGCTCGACCGCTTCATGTTCAACATCATCATCGGCTATCCCACGCTCAATGAAGAAGAGCGAATCTTGTCGACCACTACGCGGCAAGAGAAGGTCGAAGTGCGCAAGATCTTCTCGGCCCGGGCGATCCTCAACATTCAAAAGCTGGTGCAGTCGGTCGCCGTCAGCGAGTACGTGGTGAAGTATGTCGCCCGACTGGTTCGCGCGACCCGGCCGAAAGATCCGGAGACGCCGAAGTTCGTCAAAGAACTGGTCGACTGGGGCGCTGGTCCCCGTGCCGGACAAAACCTGATCAACGGCGGCAAAGCGATCGCCGCGATGGAAGGCCGGTTCTCGGTCGCGATCGAAGACGTCAAGAAGATCGCGATCCCGGTACTCCGTCACCGCATCAGCACCAACTTTCAAGCCCAAGCCGAAGGAATGACCAACGAAGACGTCATCCGCAAACTGCTGGAAGAAATCCGCGAACCGGAAGTGGAGAAATTCGAGAAGTAAGTAGGTCAGGCCTCGGCCTGACGCCACCCCGCAAACCAACAATACGCGAGCCCGCAGCGCCAGCGAGGGAATGGAATCGGAAATGTCTAATGACTAGTCACTAATGTTTAATGCCAAGAAGCGAAGTCCTCTCCCTCATTAGGCATTAGTGATTAGGCATTAGTGATTAGGCATTAGTCATTTTGCTTGCAGCCACATTCCCTCGCTGGCGCTGCGGGCTCGTGTAAAGCTTGGCCATCCATCAACGCCCTACAAGATCCTATGTCCACCGTCGAGAGCTACCTCAAGCCTGAAGTGATCCGCCAGATATCGCGGCTCGACTTGCGCGCTCAGTTCGTCGTGCGGGGGTTCTTTCAGGGGTTGCACGCCAGTCCGTATCACGGCTTCTCGGTCGAGTTCAGCGAGCATCGTCGCTACGAACATGGCGATGATCCCAAAGACATCGACTGGCTCGTCTACGCCAAGACCGATCGCTACTACATCAAAAAGTTTGAAGCCGAAACCAATATCACCGGCTACCTGGCGATGGATCTCTCGAAGTCGATGGGCTACACCTATCGCCAAGAGATGACCAAGTTCGACTACTCGATCTCGCTGGCGGCGGCGCTATGCTACTTGATGGTGCATCAGCAAGACCCGGTTGGGTTGGTGACGTTCGATACCAAGATCCGCCAGAGTCTGCCGCCCAAGTCGAAGCGGAAGCATCTGGGGGACGTCCTTTCGTTGTTGGCCAACTTGCAGCCGACCGGCGAAACCGACATCGCCCACAGCTTGTCCCAACTGGCCGCGATGCTCAAACACCGGAGCGTCGTGATGATCTTCAGCGATCTGTTGTCGGATCCCGAAGAGGTATTCAAGGCGCTCTATCAACTTCGCCATCGCCAGCACGACGTGATCTTGTTTCACGTGCTGGACGAAGCGGAGGTGACGTTTCCGTTTGATGGGATGGTCGAACTGGAAGACCCCGAGTCGAACGAGACGCTCAAGCTGGACGCCAATAGCTATCGCGCCGACTATCGTAAAGAGGTGGAAGCGTTTCGCGAGCGCTATCGCCGCGACTGCGCCAAGGCGGGCGTCGACTACGTCGAGCTCGACACCAGCATGCCGTTTGACAAGGCGCTGACCGAATACCTGATTAACCGCCGCACGAGGTTTTAAGCCATGCAGTTGGCCAACCTCAGTTTGCTTGTCGGCGGCCTGTTGATCGGCGTGCCGATTCTGCTGCATCTGGTGATGCGGCAACAACCGAAGCGGATCGAGTTCCCCGCTTTGCGGTTCGTCCGTGCGCGGCAAGTGCAAAACCAACGCCGGCTCGAGCTGAAACATTGGATCCTGCTGCTGCTCCGCTGCTGCATCATCTTGCTGTTGGCGCTGGCGCTAGCTCGACCGAGCGTCAGTTCGGCCTCGGTTAGCAGCTGGGTGATGGTTGGGATCTTGGCGTTTGGCGCGGCGATCGCCGGCATTATTGCGGCGGCGACCTGGACGGTTGGCGCCAGTCGCGGTTTGGCGATCGGCATGACTGGACTGGCCGTGGCGCTGCTCATCGGTTTGGGGATCGTGACGCCGATGGCGCTGTCGGCCGGCGGCGGCGGTTCGCTGGGGGATCAAGAGGCGCCGGTGTCTGCGGTGTTCGTTTTCGACACTTCGCCGCGACTTCTCTATCAGCATGAGAATCAGACGCGGCTCGAAAAGGCGCAAGAGATGGCGGTTTGGCTGACCGGCCAGTTGCCGCCCGAGAGCGAAGTGGCGGTCGCCGATCGTCGCACCGGGGCGTCGATCTTTGCGGCCGATATTGGCGCCGCTCGCCAGGCGATTCAGCGGCTGGAAGTTTCGGCCGGCGGCGAGAGTATCGACCGCGTCGTGTCGCAGGCGATCGATCTGGCCGACTCGAGCGAGAAGAAGCGGAAAGAGATTTACGTTTTTACCGACCTGAGCGAGCCTGCCTGGAAAGGGGCCGCGCAGAGCGACTTGAAGCGGAAGCTGGCCGATCATCCCGACTATCCGCTCTACTTGATTGACGTCAGTGCGGTCGACGTTCGCAACACGGCGGTCGCCGATTTGCAACTGTCCGCCGATAGCGTCTCGAAGAACAGCGACGTGTTGCTGCAAGTCGACGTCGCTCATGATGGGCCGGAGGCTTCGCAGACGTTGGAGCTCTATCTGGAGCAACCGGATGACACGCTGCCGATCGTCGAAGATGGCAAGCTGCTATTGCCGAAGGCGGACCGCCGCGATCGCCGCAATCTACAGTTGGCCGATGGCGAGACGATGTCGGTCCAGTTTCGACTGGCCGATTTGCCGGTTGGCGTCCATAACGGCTGGGTCAGTTTGGCGGCGGTCGACGGGCTCGACGCCGACGACAAGCGGTGGTTTACGCTGGAAGTGCGGGAACCTTGGCCGCTGTTGATCGTCGAGTCGAAGCCTGGCGCTGGGCGAGACTTAATCAACGCCATCGCTCCGCCGGCGTTTCAAGAGTCAGGCCGGGCGCCCTTTGCCGTTGATGTGGTGACGCCGGACACGCTCGAGCGGCAAGAGCTGGACGGTTATCGCGGCGTCGTGCTGATCGACCCCGGCGCCTATACGAACAGCGTCTGGCGAAAGCTCGATGCGTATGTAGAGCGGGGCGGGGGACTGGCGATCTTTTTGGGGCCGAGCGCTACGCCAGCGCTGGCGCAGCTGAACGCTGAAGAGCCGCAGAAGCTGCTGCCGGGCAAACTGGCGCGACAATGGCGAGCCGGCGAACGACTCTGGTATCTCGAACCGAAAGACTATCAGCACAGCTTGCTGGCGCCATTTCGCGAGATCGGCGATAGCGTGCCGTGGCGTAGTTTTCCGATTGATCGCCACTGGTCGCTGGAAGACCTGGAGCCGGACGCCAACGTCGTGATTCCGTACAGCGACGGAATGCCGACCTTGATCGAACAGCGAGTCGGCGAGGGATTGGTGCTGACCTTTACTACGTCGATCGCGTCGGATGAGTCGCCGGCCTGGAACAACCTGTTCACCGGCTTCGACTCGTGGCCCTTCTTTGTGCTGTCGAATCAGATGGCCCGCTACGTGGTGCGGAGCGGCGAAGAGCGGTTGAACTATTTTGTCGGCGAACGAGCGTCGCTATTGACCGGCCCGCAGCAAGCTGAGCAGACGCATTTGCTGTTCACGCCGCGCGGAGGGGACCCACAAGAGGTGATACCGGATCGCGGCTTGATTTTGATTCCGTTCACCGATCAGATCGGCACGTATCGCTTGCGTCCGCTGGGTGGCGGTCCGCTGCTTGGTTTCAGCGTCAATTTGCCGCCATTTGCAACGCAGCTTTCGCCGCTGCCGCCGGAAGAGCTGAACGAGATCTTCGGCGCCGAACGCTATCAGCTGGCGAAAGAGCAGAGTGAGATCGAGCGCGAGCAAGGCAAAGCTCGCGTCGGCCGCGAGTTTTACTCGCCGTTGATCCTGCTGGTCGCCCTGATGCTGGCGATGGAATTCGCCTTGTCGCAGCGCTTCTATCGGCAGGAGGCGTAGCGATGTCGAGCTGGTACTTGCAACCGACATTCGGCAGCCTGGCCGTCGTCTTTATCACGGCGCTGGTCCTGGTCGCGCTGCTAGCGATCGCCCCGTCCTTCGCTTCGACCAGCGAACGGCGCCGCGGACTGATCGCGCTCTTACGATTTGGCGCGATCCTGCTACTGGTGCTGACGATGTTGCGGCCTACCTGGCTGACGACCACGACCCGGCCGCAGACGGCGACGCTGGTGGTGCTGTTCGACGCCAGTCAAAGCATGTCGATACCCGACTCCTCTAGCGGTAAGACGCGGTACGAGGCGGTCAAGGACGCGCTGCAAGGGGTGCAGTCCGATCTCGCTGCGCTCGGCCAGAACATCGAAGTCGCCGTTTACTCGTTTGACGACAAGGCGGAGCGGGCCGCGTTTGAGCGCGGCGCGATCACCTTTCCGCCCAAAGCGGACGGCCGCTTTACCGACATCGGGTCTTCTATGGACGATGTGCTGCGGCAGATGGCGGGGAAAAAGCTCGCGGGGGTCGTGCTGTTGTCGGACGGCGCCCAGCGGGTGTTTACTCCGCGGGTAGAGCTGCAGCGAGCCGCTCGCGACTTGGCTCGCTTGGATGTGCCGCTGCATACGCTCACCTTCGGCCAGGCGATCGATCCGTCGCAGGCTCGCGACGTGGCGGTCAAAACGCTGGCCGATCAGTTCACCGTCTTCGTTAAGAACGAATTGGTCGTTCAGGCGGCGGTCCACATTCAAGGGATGGCCAATCGCCCGGTTCCGGTCCAGTTGATCCTGGAGAACGAAAAGGGAGAAGCGACCGTCATCGAGACGAAGCGGATCCAGACCAGCAAAGACCAAGAGACGCTTGACGTCGGCTTTCGCTACACGCCGCAGACGCCAGGGCAATACAAGCTGACGGTCGCCGTCGAGCCGCAAGAGGGAGAGTTGATCTCGAAGAACAATCGGCTCGACGCCTATCTGAACGTGCTTTCGGGCGGGCTGAAGGTGCTTTACCTGGAAGGCCGCGTGCTCGATCGCCACGAGCAGAAGTTCCTCCGCCGCGCGATCGCCACTTCGGCCGACATGCAGATCGATTTCCAATGGATCGATCGTCGCCGCCGCAGCCAATGGCCGATCGACCTGACCAAGCAGATCGAAGCAGGGAAGTACGACGTCTTTTTGATCGGCGACCTCGACTCGACCGCCCTGACCGACGAAACCTGGACGCTGATCGCCAAGCAGGTTGAAGAGGGAAAAGGGCTGATGATGCAAGGCGGCTTCCATTCGTTTGGCGCTGGGCGTTATCAGCGGACGGCGCTGGCCGACGTGTTGCCGATCACGATCAACCGGTTTGAAGGGCAAGATTTCGACGCGCCGATTCGGGAAGACTTGCATATCTCGGGGCCTTTCTCGCTGAGGCCGGCCAAGCCGCACTACTTGACGACGATCGCGGTACTGAACGAGAACGACAACGTCTGGCGAACCTTGCCGCCGATGCATGGCGCCAATCACTTTGAAGCGGTGAAGCCGCGAGCGCAAGTCTTGCTAGAGTCGGACCGCAATGAGCCGATCTTGATTGCCGGCGAGTATGGCTTAGGCCGCGTGTTGGCCTTCGCCGTCGACGGCACGTGGCAATGGGCGATGCTGGGCAAGGCCGATCTGCACAAGCGTTTTTGGCGGCAGGCAATTCTTTGGCTCGCCAAGAAAGAAGAGCTCGAGCGCCGGGACGTCTACGTCGAACTGCCACAGCGACGCTTTCCGCCCCAGTCCGACTTCACCTTTAACGCCGGAGCACGCGACGCCGCAGGCGACGTGATTGCCGACGCCACCTTCCAGGCGTCGCTTATCGCACCGGACGGCAGCAAGAGCAGTCTGCGTCTCTCGCCGGGGGACGAAGGGGTGATTGGCGCCGTCGAGACGGGAGAAGCGGCCGGCGATTATCTGATCGAAGTGACGGCGCTGCGCGACGGCAAACCGCTGGGGACCGGCAAAGGACGCTTCTTTGTCGCCGATCAAGACTTGGAGCTGGCCGACCCCTCGGCCAAGCCATCACAAATGGCGAGCCTGGCCGCGATCACCTCGGCCGCCGGTGGACGAGCGTGGGCGGCGGAGCAATTGCCGGAGCTGATCGAACTGGTCAAGAAGTCGCCGCCCGAAACCGAAGTCGAGGTCCAAACCAAATGGACCTGGCCCGAGTCGACCCGCGACGCGTGGCTGAACCTGATCCTGGTCGTCGCGCTGTTAGGCGGCGAATGGTATCTGCGGAAGAAGTGGGGGATGGTTTAATCCGGGACACTAACCCCAGACGCAAGCCAAGGGAATGCGGCCGCAAGCAGAAGCAACAGAGCCGCAGCGCAAAAAAAACCATGCCGATAAATCGGCATGGCTCTTTAGTTTTCGATCTGTAATCGGGGAACTTAACCTTCGCCCAGCAGCTCTTTGACCTTGGCTTCGATCGCTTTGGCGTTGGCTTCGCCCGAGCCGACCTTCACCAGTTGGACGATTCCCGTTTGGTCGATCACGACGACTTGGGGAATGCCGCTGACGCCGTAGTACTTGAAGATGTCCTTCGACTCGTTGACGATCAGCGGGTAGGTCAGTTCGTGCGACTTGGCGAATTTGCCTAGCATCGCGACTTCGGCTTCGTGCGAAACGTCTTCGCCGCGGGCCGGCTTTTCGGTTTCTTCGTTCCAGTCGTAGCCGTAGTAGCTGGTGACGCCGATCACTTGTACCCCTTTGTCAGCCAAGTCGGCGTTCCAGTGGCGAACGTGCGGGAACGACGCAATGCAGGGACCGCACCAGATGGCGAAAAAGTCGAGCACAACCACTTTGCCTTTCACGTCGGCGTCGGTCAGCGACTCCGCGTTCACGCAGGTGTCGGCCGACAGCGGCATCGCCGGCTTGCCGATCAGCGCCGCCAATTTCTTCTGCGACTCGATCGAGCGCTGCAGACGACCGAGCTGCGACGCGGCTCGCTTAACCGCCGTCTGATAGGCTTCGTCTTCGCTCTCCTCCGCTAGTTTCTCGAGATAGGCCACCCCGGCATCGACCGGCTCTTTCGCCTTTTGCCAATCGCTGCGGACGAGCACCGCGTTGTCGGCGTACAGTTTCATCGTGTAGCGGTTCACCCAAGCCGGATCGGTCGGCGATTCGGCGATCTTGGCTTTCATGTCTTCCAGCGACCACAGCGAGTTCGCCAGATTGCGTTCGGTCATGCCGACTTGATTGCGAACGATCATCAGGGCGACCACCGCGGGGCGTTCGGTTGGCTTCACTTCGGCCAGGCCCGCTTGCAGTTTGGACAGCATTTCGACGGCGGCTTCGGGCTCTTTTTCACTCAGGGCCTTTGCTGCTTCCAACTGTTTTTCGCCAAAAGCCTTGATCGCGTCGGCGTCATCCGGGCTGGCTTGCAAGGTTTCGAGCGTCACCGATTCCGCCGGAGCGGTTTCGCTGGGCGTTTCTTCCGCACGAAGTAGGGCCGGAGCGATGATCGCCGAAGTCAGTAAGATGGCGGTCATCAGGGTCTTGGTCATTCTCATTAGGGCTCCTAGTAGTCCGTCTTGGTTGTTGGCGATCGCACGCGCAGGGCATGTAAAGACAAAGAGGCGCAGCGTTCAGCGCGACCTGCCGGCAAGCAAAGAGCACGAATGTTACGCTCGCAAAGAATGTTCTAGGAATTGAGCCTACCAGCCATGAGCAGGCGCACAAGATTCCTCAAGAAGTTTTCAAGGAATAGGCAACTGTCAGAGATTCTGACTTCTTCTTGGGAAAATCTCGCGGCTATTCGTCTTCGTCCTCATCCTCGTCGTTCCAAGTCACCATCTCCCCAAAGCAGACCTCGCCGGTATTGATCGCTTTCTGGCGTAGCTTGGTGTGAACGGTCTGATCCTCCGGCGTCCAGTCGAACGAGTCGTACAGCAGGCACCACTCGATGTTGATCAGTTCCAGATTCTGCGCGGCGATCGCCCCTTCAAACATCGTGACCGCTTCGTAGAAGTTGCCGCTCGGCACAAAGCAGTGAGTGAAGATGCCGGAGACTTCCGCAGGATTATATGCGCTCTCGGCGGTCGGCTTTAGTTCGACCATCAAAAAGTAGGTGGCAGGCTCAGACAACGGGCGGTTCCTAACAGAGATTGACGGGGTAATTTCGTCGCCGTCATCGTAGCAGCCAGCTGGGTGGTCTGCCTATCCGGCGTCGCACCGGCGCAACTGTCGCGCGAGGGGAAAAATCGTTCCCCCCCGCCTTTCTGCGAGAGAGACGCTCGTCTCGGTGACGACGATCCGCGGGAGACCTACAATAACGGTTTCCATACATGCCGGGCGACGAGACAACAAGCGAAGGGCCGCAAAAATATGAGTGACAAGAAACCGAAGCCAACCACCACCGACGCCGGCATTCCGGTCGCCAGTGACGAACATTCGCTGACCGTCGGCGCCGATGGGCCGATCTTGCTGCACGATAATTACCTGATCGAGCAGATGGCGAACTTCAATCGCGAGCGAATCGCCGAGCGACAGCCGCACGCCAAAGGCTCCGGCGCGTTCGGGCAATTTGAAGTGACCCACGACGTCAGCGCCTATACCAAGGCGGCCGTCTTTCAGCCTGGGACGAAGACTGACGCCCTGATGCGCTTTTCGACCGTAGCCGGAGAGCGTGGCAGCCCCGACACATGGCGCGATCCGCGGGGCTTTGCGCTGAAGCTCTACACCACCGAAGGCAACTACGACATGGTGGGGAACAACACGCCGGTCTTCTTCATCCGCGATCCAATGAAGTTTCAGCACTTCATCCGCTCGCAAAAGCGTCGCGCCGACAACGGCCTGCGTGATCATGATATGCAATGGGATTTCTGGACGCTCTCGCCTGAGTCGGCGCATCAGGTCACCTGGCTGATGGGCGATCGCGGCATTCCCAAAACCTGGCGAAACATGAACGGCTATTCGAGCCATACCTACATGTGGGTCAACGCCAAGGGAGAGCGGTTCTGGGTGAAGTATCACTTCAAGACCGATCAGGGAATCGAATGCCTGACGCAGGACGAAGCGGTTCGCATCGCCGGCGAAGACTCCGACTATCATCGCCGCGACTTGTTCAATTCGATTCAGCAGGGAGACTATCCCAGCTGGACGCTGCAGATGCAGATCATGCCGTACGAAGAGGCCGAAACCTACCGCTTCAATCCGTTCGACCTGACCAAGGTTTGGCCGCACAGCGACTATCCGCTGCAAGAGGTCGGCAAGCTGACGCTCAACCGCAACCCAACCGATTTCCATACCGAAATCGAACAGGCCGCCTTCGAGCCGAACAACCTGGTCCCCGGCATTGGCGCCAGTCCCGACAAGATGCTGCTCGGTCGAATGTTCGCCTATGCCGATGCCCACCGTGCCCGGATGGGAGTCAACTACAAGCAGATTCCGGTCAATCGTCCGCAGTGCCCCTTCCATAGCTATAGCAAGGATGGCGCCATGCGGACCGAGAACGTGACGGATCCAGTTTACGCGCCCAACTCCAAAGGAGGCCCGCAGGCCGATCCCGATCGATATCCGCAGAACGACGTCTGGGACGCCGGCGGCAGCTTCGTTCGCGAGGCCTACACGCTGCGAAAGGATGACGACGACTGGGGCCAGGCCGGCACGCTGGTTCGTGAAGTGATGGACGACGCGGCCCGTGATCGCCTGGTGTCGAACGTTGTCGGCCACTTAAGCGATGGCGTCTCGTCGCCGGTGCTCGAGCGAGCGATTCAATACTGGCGCAACATCGACAAGAAGATTGGCGATCGAATTGCGGAAGGGATCAAGAGTTAACTCGAGACTCCATACCGGCTCAGGAACATCTCCACCGTCGAGCGAACGATTCTGTCAAGTTCCGTTTTCGACGGTGGCGGTTCCAACCGGAACGCCTGCGGCCAAAAAGTGAACGTCTGCAACATGCCGCAGAACTGAGCCGCGGCGAATTCACAGTCGTCGATCTTCAGTTGTCCGGCGGCGACCACTTCTTCTAGCCAGCGAACCAGCCGCACGCGGAACCGCTTTTGATCGCCGATCGTTTGTTCGGCCAGTTGCGGCGCCATCAAGAATCGTGAAAGCGTTACCCGGACGACGCTTTGAAAGCTGTCAGAGGTAAACAGCTCGATGATCCGATTCGCCTTTTCAATCAGTTGCTCATCCAGCGGCTCGTCTGGCGCGTAGGGAGCGTCGGGCATCGCCTCGGTCGTGTCGAGCAGCTCCTGGACGATCGCCAGAAAGAGGGCGTCTTTGCTCTCAAAGTGGTTGTAGACCGTCCGTTTGCTTACCTCGGCCGTCTCCGCGATCTTGTTCATTCTGGTGTTGTCGAAGCCGCAGGCCTCGAATTCTTTCACCGCAGCCGCGACGATCGCCGCCCGTTTTCGATCGGTGAGACGGGACTCCGCAGGAAGCTCGACAGACAAAATTACACCTTGGGGTTTACTTTCGGGTGGGGTCGCCTAAACTGTACCGAGCGGTTTACTTTTCGGCAAGTTCTCTTTGCAGTCAAAGGCGTGGCTATGGCCTTTATCCGCATGTTATTGCATTTTCCGGCTTTCGTCGCCGTCGCTGGTCTCTTGGCTGGCGGGGTTTTCGGCTGTTCCCAACAGGCGGAAGTTGCGGATGTCCGCAAGCCGCCGCGGCCGGTCTCGACCATGACCCTGACTACGACGCGTCCTGGGGTCGGTTCCGAGGTAACCGGATCGGTCGTTTCTTGGAAAACGGAGCAAATTGGCTTCGAGGTCCCGGGTCGAGTCCGCCAGGTGATCGAGCCAAACGAGCAGATCGAAGGGCGAATCGTCGCCGAAAATGGTGAAACGCATCTGCTGTCGGAGGGGACTCCGCTGGCTCGGCTCGATGACGAGCGGCTGCGGATCGCGGTCGGATCGGCCAAGGCGGCTGTTGAAGTGAGCCGCCGTCAGATTGATGCGGTTCACGTCGATATCGAGCAGCGGATTCCGGCCAGCATCGCCGCCGCCGAAGCGGAAAAGAAACTGGCCGCGATCGAACTGGCTCGGACCGAAAAGCTGTTCAACAAGTCGGCCAGCACCCAGGCCAATCTTGATCAGGCGACCACCAACATGGCGACCGCCGAAGCGAACCTGGCCCGATCGAAGGCGGAGCTTGCCGCTCGGCAGGCAGAACTCCGTTCGCTCGAAGCGCAGACGCTGCAGGCCGAACAGCAACTGGCCGACGCCGAACGCGATCTGCAAGACGCGGTCCTCTACAGTTCTTTCCGCGGGCAGGTCGCCCAGACACATGTTTTGCCAGGCAGTTATGTCGGCGCCGGCGACCCAGTCGTGACGGTCCAGCTGATGGATCCGGTCTCGATCGAGTTTGAACTGTCGGCCGCCGCGTCACGCAAGTTTCAACATGGCGACTCGCTCCGCGTTTACACGATCAATCCGGCTCGACAGCGCAAGGACCTGTGTGGTTTCGTCTATCTGACCGACGCGGTCGCCGATCCGCAAACGCGAACCTTTACGGTTAGGTTGCTGGCGCGAAACGAAGAAGTGCAGATGACCCCGCCGAGCGAATTGCAGGGATATCCGATCGCCCGGACGATTGACCTGTGGCCGCTGAACATCGGCCCGGTTCTCAGCGGCGACGAGCGACTGTTTGTCGAGGAAGAGTCGATCCACTACGACGCCCAAGGCGCCTTCGTCTGGAAAGCGACCAATCGGCACATGGGCGAAATCTCCGACAACAAGAATCGCGTCTTGTCGGTCAAGAAGATCCGCGTATTGGCCCAGCCGGTTAAAGTGCCGTTTCTGGGCAATTGGCATTTTGTGCCGGTCACGATTCAAAGCGATCAAGACTTTGATCCCGAGCGTGATCTGATCGCCGGCAAGCTGATTGTTGAAGGACAACAGCCCGATGACTGGGACGGCGACAAATTGCTGTACGACCGGGGCGGCTGGCTATTGCGGCCAGGCGATCTGGTACGGGTCGAACTGTCGGATGAGTCGAACGAGGCGGGGCTCTACGTCCCGATGAAAGCTTTGCGGCACGCTGGCGAAGAGGCCTCGGTATTTGTCGTGGATCGCAGCAATCCCGATCAGCCGATCGCCCGCAAGGTGCTGGTCAACATCTTGACCGACGACGCCGCGCTGCGACAAGAAGCGACGCTGCAGCGAATTGAACCGATCGATCCGGAGAGTCTGGCGTCGGGCGCCGAGCTTGTCGTCGAAGGTACCCATTACCTGGTCGATGGAGATGAAATCGTCATCATCAAAAAGCCAGGAGCCGCCGAGTGAAATACCTGCCTGAATTCGCCGTACAGCGACCGACGGTGGTCGTTTCGATCGTGTTGATGACGGTCGCCTGGGGGCTCGTCAGCTTCATGACGATGCCGCGCCGGGAAGATCCCGAGTTCACGATCAAGGTCTGCGTCGTCGCCACTCGTTGGGACGGCGCGTCGGCCCAGAAAGTCGAAGAGCTGATTACCGATCCTCTGGAAGAAACGATCGACGGCCTGGAAGAGGTCAAGCTGATTCGCTCTACCTCTAGCAACGGGTTGTCGACGATCTTTGTCGAGCTGGAAGATGCGCTGCCGAGCGACAAGGTTGACGACATCTGGGACAAGGTCCGGGCTCGCGTGCGGAACGTGCAGATGCCGGAGCCGAACGTCACGCCGTACGTCAACGACGAGTTCACCGACACCAACATCATCCTGTTTGCGGTGCATCAGAAGCCGCTGGATGGCGCCAAGGTGATTGACCCGGCGTTCGCCTACACGCCGCGTGAGATCGATCTCTTTTCCGAGCAGATTCGTGACGAGTTGCGGCTCTTGCCGGGCGTCGCCAAGGTCGATCGCTTTGGCGTGCTGGAAGAGGCGATCTATATCGAAACCGATGCGGGCACCTGGTCGAAGTTGGGACTTACTTCGACGCAACTGCAGCAGTTGGTGGCTGCTCGTAATATCGTCGCCCCCGGCGGAACGATTGACGCTGATGACGGCCGTTTCTACGTGAAGCCAGGGGGCGAAATTGACGCGGTGCAAGAGCTCGATTCGATCATCGCCGGGCTCTCGCCGACCGATAGCGCCGCCAATCACGTCTATCTCGATAGCTTGGGGCTGAACGTGCGTCGCGACTATCTCGATCCGCCGCCGCTCATTTGTCGCTATGGCGATACCGAGCTCGAACAGCGGGCCGTGATCGTTGCCGTGACGATGAAGTCCGGCTCCAACATTATCGACATCTGCGATTCGGCCAAGGCGAAGGTCAACCAGATGCAGAACGTCACCGGCGTGTTGCCGCCCGACTTGGGCGTGACGATCATTTCGGACCAGTCCGATAGCGTCAAAGGCCGCATTCGCGACGTGCTCGTCAACATCATTGAGGCGATCCTGATCGTGATCGTCGTGGTCTACCTAGTGGTCGGCTTTCGCACGGCGACGGTGATGGCGGCCAACATTCCCTTCGTCGTGCTAGCGTCGATCGGCGTCATCACGCTGTTCAATGTGCAGCTCGAGCAGATGTCGTTGGCCTCGATGATCATCGCGCTGGGCCTCTTGGTCGACAACGCAGTGCAGATCTGCGACCAGGCCCGCACCAATCAGGCGGCCGGGATGTCGCCAACCGAAGCGGCGGTCTCCGGGGCCCAGATGCTGGGAGCGTCGATGCTCAACGGCACGCTCACCACCATCGCCGCCTTTGTGCCGATGCTGATCGCCCTGGATGGCGCCAATCGCGAGTTCATCTACGGCCTGCCGATCACGTTGTCGGTGATGCTGGCGATCAGTTGGATCTTGGCGATGACGTTTTGCGTCATCTTGGCGGCCGCGTTCATCCGGGCGCCTAAAGACCCGGCCAAGCCGACCGCGCCAATTCCATGGCTGATGGCCTGGTGCGCCAAGCGATTTCGTCGGGGAGGAAAGCCGCATGGCGAAGGGCACGGGTTCATCTACGAAACTTACGCGTTATTTGGGCGCGTGGCGCTGCGGTTCAAGTTCGCCACGATCGCCCTGGCAGTCTTGGTGTTGATCTTGGCGATGCGATTGCCGGTCGGTAGCGAGTTCTTTCCGCTTACCGAACGCGATCAATTTGTGGTCGAAGTCTGGTTGCCGGAGATCGCCACGATTGATCAGACCGACGAAGTCGCCAAACGGGTCGAAGAAATGATCCGTAAGCTTTCCCCCTACGTCGACGACGAAGGGAACCAGCGGCAGCGCCTGGCCGCGATGCGAACCTTGGTCGGCGGCGGCGGTTCGCGGTGGTACCTGTCTTGGGAACCAGAGCCGCGCAAGCCCAACTACGCCGAGATCCTGATTCACACGACTGATGGAAAACTAACGCACGAGTTTGCCGAAGAGCTGCGGGCCGTCGCGCAGCAAGGGGACGAGTCGCTGGGACTGCAGCCGATCGTGGGCGCCCGCGTCGTGCCGATCGAAATGTTCCTGGGTCCGCCGGCCGATCCGGTCGTGATGCGGGTTGTGGGAGATGGTTTCGCCGATATGAAACGTCTGCACGCGACGGCTGATCGCGTGAAGGCGATGGTCGAGGCCGATCCAGAAACGTGGGACGTCAACGACTCGTGGGGCGTCGAAGGCTATCAGCTGCGGGTCAATGTTGATCCCGACAAAGCGAGTTTGTCGCAGGTCGGCAACTCGCAGATCGCCGAAACGCTGAACGCCTATTATTCGGGTCGGCTGCTGACCATCTTCCGTGAAGGGGATCACCAGGTGCCGGTCTATTTCCGGCTCCGTCCAGAAGGACGACGGTCGATCGCCGACATTGAATCGGCCTACGTCGAGGGAGACATCGGCAAGATTCCGCTTTCGGCGGTGGCGAGCGTCTCGGCCACTTGGGAGCCCGCCATCATCGATCGCCGCGACATGAACCGCACGATCGAAGTTCGCTCACGCGTCGAGCCTGGCGCCTCGGGCAACGACATCACGATGAAAGTGATGAACTCGCCGGAGATGAAAGAGCTGCAAGAGCATCTGCCGCCCGGCTTCCGTGTGGAGATCGGGGGCGCCTTGGAAGAGTCGCTCAAGGCGCAAGGGAATATGATGAAGTCGTTCGGGCTGTCGTTCATCGTGATCATCTTGCTGCTGATCATTCAGTTCAACAGTCTCTCCAAAATGATGGTGATCGTCGGCACGTTGCCGTTGGCGATGATCGGATCGATCTTCGGGTTGTGGGTGACGTCCAATCCGCTTGGCTTTATGCCGCAGCTGGGTGTGTTGTCGCTGTTTGGCATCGTGCTGAACGCGGGCATTATCTACATGGAGTTCGCCGACATCGTGCTGCGAGAGCGGGCCGAAAAGAAGCAGGGGGACGGGCCGATTTTGGGCTTGTCGAAAGCAGAATTTCGCGCCGCCCTGGTCGAAGCGGGGCGCCAGCGACTGATGCCGATCTTCTTGACCACGGCGACCACGGTGGGCGGTTTATTCCCGTTGGCTTTGGCCGGCGGTCCGCTGTGGGAAGGGATGGCGTGGCTGATGATTTATGGGTTGATGGTGGCGACGCTGCTGACGTTGTTCGTAATACCCGCACTTTACGCCGTAGTTATCGAAACCTTCGGGATCAGACCATTTTCGATCAACGGAATTTCTGAGCCGGTCGAATAGCCAATCAGAACGAAGAAGGCGGAAGTTCGTCGTAAGACGAACCAAGCGAAAGAAGGCCCAAGTCACTGCCTCGGCGCGGGCCTTCTTTTTTCGAAACGGGCTTGCATTGGCATACCGCGCACAAAGAAACGCAACGAGTTAAACCCGTTGCGCCTCTTTGCAGCGTCAGCTTGGGGCAGCGCTAGTTGCTCTCTTTACAGTCGGCCAAGGCCAGCAGGGCGAATGCGGTCGCCAGGTTAGCGTCGCCTTCCATCCACTGAGTGTTGCTGTTGACCCACGAGCCATCTTCCTGTTGGCGTTTGGCCAGTTCGGCGATCAGTTCCTTGCGCCAATCATGGGCGACGCCGGCGGCATCGGTGATCGTCGGCTCGCCAAAGGCGTCGAGCGCCTTAGCGAACGTTTGGTAATAGTAGAAGACGCCGGCCTGGCCCATGCCGGGATTGGCCGAGACGTCAAAGTTGTCGCGGACGTACTTGAGGACCGCTTCGACCCGCGGATCGTCTTTGTCGACGCCGGCGTAGATCATGCTCTTCAGCCCAGCGTAGCCCATCGAACCATAGCTGCGCAAGCCGCCGTTGGGGGTGCCGCGGTCTCCCTGGTCGCCGCTGACGGCCGGGGTGTAGTAGAAGCCGCCGTCTTCCACCTTGTCCGCGAACTTGGTGGTGTTGTACTTGCTTTCGAGGTTCTGGCAGCGGCCGACGAAGATCAGCGCTTTTTGGATCGCTTCGTCATCTTCTTTGGCGCCGCTAGAAACGAGAGCGTCGACCATGAAGGCGGTGTTCGACAGGTCGGGACGCGTCTTGCCGCTATACCCAGAGCCGCCGTAGTTGACGTCTTCTTCCCCCACGCCGTCGGTGTCGGTGATCTGCACGCCGCGGACGAACTGCTCGGCGTTCTTCACCACTTCGTCGTACTTGCCGTCTTTGTTCGCCTTGTTGAAGCAGATCAGCGCGATGCAGGTTTCGTAGTTTTTCAGGCGACCGTTGGCGGCGTAAATGCCCCCGTCGTCCCGAACCGCTTTCTCTAGGTAAGCCAGGCTCTTGGCGACTTGCGGATCGTTGACGCCGCGGCCATGTTCCAGCAGGGCGAGCGTCGCCAGCGCGGTCGGACCGATGCCGATCTGTGCGCTGTACGAGCCGTCGGCCGCTTGCTTGCCGGCCAGGTAGTTCACCCCTTTGGAGACGACCGCCTCGTAATCGGCGTCAGCCGCAGCGGCGGTTTGCGGTAAGTGGCAGGCCAGCGTCAAAGCGACCAGCGGCAGTGCGGCCGCGAGAAACTTACGCCGATGGGTGGGGTTAAGCGTCATGAAGGTCTCCAGGTTCGTTCCAGGGGTGAGAGCAAGCCGGACTAGTTAGCAATTGCTGCGCCAGGCCGGATATTCGTTACAAAATGGCGGAAGCTCGATATAGCCTCTATTTATTAATACCGCGCTTACGGCGGTTGGTAACGGTTGTCGATGAAAACGACATTGCTGTTGCCTCATTCGACAGCCTCCCAGAGGCGTTTTTCCGTTTTTAGCGCCGGTCATGACCTAGACTAGAAGACCCCCTGGGGAAGTTTGTGCGCGTTTAACTGTCGCCGCTGAGGAAGAAAGAACCATGTCGCGTTACGTATTGGCCGTCGCTTTGATCGTCTCTGGTTTCGGCGTATGTCCCGTGTCGGCCGCGCAGCCGGTGGACGACGAAGTCGAACTGGTCGACGTCGATGAGCTGTACGAGTTTGGACAGTTGGCCGCGACGCTGGCGACCTATCGTCCCAATCCGTATCTCTATCGCGACGAAGCGATCAAGCTGCAGCAGATCGCCAACGAGCTGGTCGGGCGCGAAGTCGAGTTCACTGCGGGCGTCCGCAGCTTCAAATGCGACGAAGTGCTGATCAACGTTTCGTGGACCGGTCGCACCAACATTGCGATGCAACACAATTACGCGCCGATGTTCGGCAATAACGAGACCCTGGTCTACGAGCCGATGCCGCGCCGCAACCTGTTTGTGCAGCCGGTCGGACTTCGCATTGGCGAAGAGATTCCGCTGTCGCTGGTTCGCAAGTTGAACGTCGGCGATGGGCTGGTGTTCCGCGGCACGATCATCGCCGCCCCGACCTGGCTGACGTGCGACATGTTCGCCCCGCGGGTCGGCGTGGTGGTCGCCGATTGGAAGATTGTCGCGGCGAACAATAACGTCGTCGAGATTGATCTGGAAACCAGCAATCCGAACTAACGACTTCCCTTTCTTACCAAACCGCCCTCCGCCAAATCGCGCAATTATTTGCCGAGAGGGCGCGAAAAAGGGGGGATCGGTGCGCAATTTTGCGGATCTTTCGGCAACGCGTCGGTCGTTCCTGCCGCGGTCGTAGTGTAAAATGAAGAGCTTGGGCGGCCCTTGCGGACGCCCCATATACCAAGAAGAATTGTTCACTCTCAACCGGAACTGAGATTCATGCGTATTGCGTCCGCCTGTTTAGTTGCGCTGCTGATGGCCGTTTCGACCGCAGCGGCCGCCGACACGCTCGGCATCTCGAAGACCAAGCCGGCCGAAGGGCCTTTCGTCGAAATCGACGGCGGCTTTATGGTCCCCTACGAAATCACCGTCCCCGGCGCCGAAGTCAAACTGTCGATGGTTCCCGTCCCCGGCGGGACGCGCGTGATGGGCGAAGGCGACTCGGCCTACACCGTCAAGGTCGAACCGTTTTGGATGCAAAAAACCGAAACGACCTGGGCTCAGTACAAAGAGTTCATGGCGCTCTACGACCAGCTGAAAAAGATCGAAGGCGCCGGCGTCCGTCCGGTCACCGACGACAACAAGGTCGACGCGGTCACGATTCCGACGCCGCTGTACGAACCGAGTTTCACGTTTGAAAATGGTGAAGATCCGCAACAAGCGGCCGTCACCATGACGCAGTACTCGGCGATGCAGTACAGCAAGTGGATCAGCGGCGTGACCGGCGATCAGTATCGTCTGCCGAGCGAGGCCGAATGGGAATTCGCCGCCGCCGGTGGAGAGAAAGGTCCTTACTCGTTTGGCGACGTCGACAAGATTGGCGATTACGCTTGGTACGTCGACAACGCGGACGGCGCTCAAGCCAAGGTTGGCGAAAAGAAGCCGAATCAATATGGCCTGTACGACATGAACGGCAACGTCTGGGAATGGGTGCTGGACGCCTATACCGAAGAGACGCCTGAGGCGCTGGCCGGCAAGACGGTCACCGTCGCCGAAGCGATCCAATGGCCGACCGAACCGTTCCCGCTGTGCTCGAAGGGCGGATCGTGGGATGACGACGCCGAGAACTGCAAAGTCACCTCGAAGCTCGGTTCGCACGACGACGACTGGAAAGCGTCCGACCCCAACTTCCCGCTTAGCCCGTGGTGGTTCACCGAGTACCCGTCGACTTGCGTCGGGTTCCGCTTGATCCGTCCGCTGACCGAATTGCCGAAGACCGAAATGCGGAAGTACTGGGACTCGCTCCCCGAATCGCTGCAGTTTGACGTGACCGATCGTCTCGGCGGCGGCCGCGGAGTGTTGGGTCTGGTCGACGAAAAGTTGCCCGAAGCGATCAAGCAGGTTCAGGACTAATTGTCCGGCTGCCACGAATCGACAAATCAAGAAACGCCGAGGTATCGCGCCTCGGCGTTTTTTTGTGCACGTTGCGTGAAGAGGCGTGCTAGCACTCGCGCTGGGCGCCTCCGTACAACTGGCGCACCTTGAATATTGCGCACTTCGCCGGCCGCCATCAAGCCATCCACGCCAAGTAGCGGTAAACACGTTCCACTTGGGCGGACGATACGACGAAAGACGCTTTCGCGTCAGGAAGGTGCGGCAGGGCGTCAACGGCAAACGCGACCCGGATGGCGGATTCGGCGTCGCCCAGGTACGGATACCTCTTTCTGGAAAACCAAAGACATGAAGTTGATCGCCTCACTCGGTTTGTTCGTGATTGCGGCGGCATCGCTGTCTAGCGTCGTGCTCGCCGCAGCTCCTACGCCTGGTGCGATGGTCATTGACAGCGCCTGGCCAGCTGGCGACGTCGGGTTCGAGATGACCGATCCGCAAGTGGCGCCGGTCGGCTACTACGCCGATCATGGCGCTTCCCAGATGGGCGGCGGTCATGGCGCGGCGCGCGATTGTCTCTGCTGCCGCCCGACGCTTACCAATGGTCTATGGGGTTACGGCTATTGCCTGGCCGATCACGGCATCGGCATCAAGAGCTCGCTGACGCAGTTCTACCAAGGACCTTCCAGCGGCGGCGCTCAGCAGAACTTCAGCTACGGCGCCAAGTTCGATCTGTACGTCGACTTCAACACCGAGAAGATGGGGCTATGGGAAGGGGGCGACATCCTGATTCACGCCTCGGAATGGCAGTTTGGCGAGAACGCCAACGCCGACGCCGTCTTCGCTTCGCCGGTCAACGCCAACCTATTGTATCCGACCAACCAACCTTCGTACTCCGTCTCGCACTTGCTGTTGACGCAACAACTCGGCGGCGGACACTTGGCGATGGTGGGCCGCTACAGCATGCTCGACTTGTGGGAAGGTTTTTATCCGGACTATGGGCATGGTCTCGACGGCTTCATGAACGTCTCGATGATCATTCCCTTGAACATTATCGTGCCGACCGTCGCGCCGACCTCAAACATGGCCGGCCTGGTGAAAGCAGGCGAACGCGGTCTGGAGCGCGGCGTGATCGTCACCGAGACCACCAATCATGCGACCAACGTCGGTCTCGACTTCCAAAACGGGGTTACGATCCTTGGGTTTGATCGGCTCTATACCGACATCGGCGGGCTGGCCGGTTCGCATACTGTCGTCGCGACCTACGCCACCGGCACGTTCCGCGACTTCAATCCCAACGGCTGGATCACCGGTCCGGCTGGCCTGGTGCAAATTCCGATCTTGGGAGAGCAGAAAGGATCGTGGTCAGCCGGCTACATCGCCGAGCAACGACTGTGGCAAGATCCCTGTAGCGCCAATCGCTACGCCAAGGCGATGCTCACTCTGGGCGTCGCTGATCACGACACCAGTCCGTATGGCTTTGGCGCCAACGTTTCTTCCGAAGCGTTCGGCTGGTTCGCTTCTCGCCCAAGCGATCGCATGGGGATCGGTTACTTCTACTACGATTTGTCCAATGGCTTCCAGGAAGCGATCCAGGCCCTCGGCCCCGCGCAGAACGTCCAAGGTGGCGAAATCTACTACAATGCAGCGATCACGCCGTGGTTCCATCTGACCGCCGACATCCAGGCGATTCGCCCGATCTTCGAGGCGAACGACACGGCGATCGTGCTGGGCCTCCGCGGCCGGATCGACTTCTAGTCGTAAGTCGATTTGTCCCTGGTACATTAACCCGAGGCGCGAGCCGAGGGAATGTGTGCGCAAGTCTGGGCGCTGTTGCCACGTCTTCGTGGCAATGATTGCGTTCGCCAGTTCGTTGCGGCGCCGTCTGCCCGAAAACCGGGAGTCGCATTTAGCAGCTCCCCAATCAACCGGCAACCTCGCGTACATTCGTTGCCACGAAGACGTGGCAACGGCGCCCATCTATTAAGAACTTCACGATCCAACGAAAAGTTGACGCGCCCCTGCCGGTGGTTGATACTAGGGCCACACTCCATGCCCTCCCAGCTTGCGCCTCCACCCCCGACAGAAGGCCCTTCTCATGCACCTATTCCGCTCGTTTCGCAACTTGCTGACGGTCGCCGCTTGTTTGCTGCTGATTGGCTCCCCGGCCCTGGCCGCCGAAGAGGCGAAGCGCCCCAACGTCATCTTCATTCTGGCCGATGACAAGTAACAGCCTGTACGTGGGATACCGAAGAAACACAAGGAAAACGCAGAGAAGACAGCGTTTCCGATGGTAGTTGGGAATCACGGAGGATCGTGCCAAATTCAGGTGGATTCAACGGGATTAACTACACTTTGCTACAGCAGGGCAGAATTCGTGATGTGAAGGAAGATTCACCGAAACGGCGCAGAAGTAGAGGTGCACGCGGTTAAACGGACGAGCAACGTGAATTCGCGCGGGTGTTGGGTTACACTCTTCTCGCCCCCCGCACGATACTGATTGCGTTACGTCTTACGCGTTTGGTACAATCACGTAAACGTCATTCCAGACTAGGTTGGTTGAGAACGAGAGAATAGTCGGAGGAACACCGTATGTCGCAGGCTCACCCTGACGAATCGACTACCTACAAAGTTGTTGTCAATCACGAGGAACAATACTCGATCTGGCCATCTCATCGAGTAATTCCGCTTGGTTGGTCTGAGGAGGGGTTTGAGGGTCCAAAGCAAAACTGCCTTGAGCACATTAAAGTTGTATGGACCGACATGCGCCCGCTAAGTTTGCGAAAGGAAATGGAAAACTCCGAAGAGCACAACAATTGAATTGCGGCGTTGTTTTGGCGAGCAGGGTAGATGACACGGCGATTGCGCCATGATGGGCAATCTGCAATAATCCGGCAAGTACGTCTTGGCGTTTTTGCGACATTCGTTTCGCCGCCAGGCGTTCGCTTTGCAGGGAGGTCTTCCGCATGTCTTCTTCGGCCGCTTCGATTCAACAGCACTTTGCCGACCTGACCGATCCGCGCACGCGGAAGGTGACTTATCCGCTGGTCAACATCGTCACGATGTCGCTCTGCGCCGTGCTCGGCGGGGCGGATGATTTCGTCGCCATCGCCGATTGGGCGGAGGATAAGAAGGAGTGGCTTTCGAAGTTTCTCGACATGAGCACCGGCGTCCCTTCGCACGATCGATTCAACGCGATTCTCGGCGCGCTGAAGCCGGCAGAATTCGAGAAGTGTTTGCTCAGTTGGATCACTTCGCTGCAAGAGATCACCGACGGACAAATCATCGCGATCGACGGCAAGACGTTGCGGCGCAGTTTCGACGCCGCCAGCAGCAAGGCGGCCATTCACATGGTCAGCGCTTGGGCGACCGCCAACCATGTCAGCCTCGGTCAAGTCGCGACCGACGCCAAGAGTAACGAGATCACGGCGATTCCGAAATTGCTCGAAATCATCGAGGTTTCCGGCTGTTTGGTGACGATCGACGCGATGGGCTGTCAAAAGGAGATCGCTGCAAAGATCGTCGACGCAGGGGGCGATTATTGCCTGGCGATCAAGGGAAATCAGCGTTACCTGCACCAGTCGATTCGCGATCACTTCGTCGCCGCGATGGAAGTCGACTTCAAGAAGCTGAAAGTTCACCGTCACGAAACGCATGAGAAAGGGCATGGCCGCGAAGAGTCGCGTTACTATTATCTCTGCCCGATCGATGCGGATGACTTTCCGTACGCGAGCAAGTGGAAGAGCCTGAAGGCGATCGGCATGACGATCAACATCGTGACGCAAAACGGCAAAGAGACAAGCGACGTGCGTTACTATATTGTGAGCAAATACCTCACGGGCAAACGCTTCGCCGAAGCGGTCCGCGGTCACTGGAGCATCGAGAACAGTTTGCATTGGCAACTCGACGTAACGTTCGGCGAGGACCAAAGCCGCATCCGCAAAGGAGACGCAGATATCAACTTCAGCCTGCTGCGAAGAACGAGCTTGAGTCTCTTGAAGAACAACAAAACGGCGAAGGTGGGTGTGAAGAACAAGCGGCTAAAAGCGGGGCGGAACGACGCCTATCTGCTGGAAGTGTTGCTGGGGACGTGATATATGGTGCGATCGCCGTGGGGTAGATGAACTGCCTGCTGCTTCGCCTGATTGTGTAGATTTGAGACTAGCCCTTTCGATCAGGAGGTACCCATGGCGAAAGTTCCATTCGCATCATTTCCATCAGGTGACGTATCCGCTCCCGTCATACAAGTCAACAAGACAGATCGGCGTAAGAGCGTTTTTGGTTCCCCTCAATCACGTAGTGGATTTATGTCCATAATCGCAACTTCCCTGCCGGCTAAGGAAGTGAAAAGCCTGACCGTTGAAGAGTTTGAAGCCTTGGTCTTGGCAATGGCTAGCGAAGTGATCGCAAATCCGGAGATTCGTAAGATCTTGCAGGACGCGGTTGAGGATTCCTTGTCCGATCTCAATTCTGACTAATCAAATTTGCATGACGGAGGCATACTCATGGCAAAAGTTCCATTTGCTGTTACACCAACACGTTCTGTTGAATCCGTTGTCGTGGACTCTTCTGGTGATCCCAGGTCAAAGGTAATGGATACACCTGCGTCGAGCAGTCCCTTTACAACCGTACTTGCTTCACTTTTGAAAGCTAACCAATTACGGGATTTATCTGTTGCCGAGTATGACGTGTTGGTTGCACGGCTTTCTGGAGAGATTTTCACGAACGATAAGGTTCGCGAGATCCTCAAGGAGCGAGCAAAGAAGGCCATGAAAGAACTACGGGAGTGAAACCGTTGGTAATGGCTTGCCTACGAAAAGATGTTCGCGATTCCCATCGAAAGCTCGTCCAGTGGTTTCGATTCTGAATAGTTCCGCATGGAATCAACGTAGGGGATGGCTGTGTTCTGGAGAAGAAAACTCGAGCTTTTTCAGTCGTTGCTTCATAAGCAAGAGGGATTACAAACGCGGAATAACATCGACAGTTTTCTAGCGATTTCGGGACATCATCCCGATTTGGCCGATGTTGAAAAGAAGCTCAACAAGGAGACCCATAAGCGAATTAGTGAACTAGGACCTTCAGAGAGTCTTGTTCTTGACGAGATACCTCTTGACGAGGTACCGATAGATACTCCGCTACCACAAGTCGACGTTTCTCCCCCGTCGAAGACATCAAACACTTACGCATGTGAAATCTTGTGGGATCATTTCGGCGTTCCGCATGTATACAGCGAATCACCGACCTCTCTTTTTTTCGCGTTCGGGTGGTGCCAAGCCCATAGTCATGGAGATCTCTTGTTGGAGCTGTATGGGAGATCGCGCGGGAGAAACGCGGAGTACTGGGGAGCAGGCGAAGACGACTGGCGCATCACAACGGATCGTCACATCCGCCAGTTAGATGTCGTTGGGAATGCAACACGTTGGTACAACTCTCTTTTCAGAGATATCCGCGAAAACCTTGAAGCATTCTGCGATGGAATCAACCACTATGCGGACAAGTACGCGGATCGTCTAAGCGAGCGAGTTCGGCAAGTGCTTCCCGTCACACCTGTAGACGTTTTGGCTCACTTGCAAAACGCAATCCACTATCACTTCGTGTTTCGACCTGAACTTTTGTCTTTTGGATCCAACGCTTGGGCGGTTGCGCCAAGTCGGACCAAACACGGAAACTCACTGCTACTAATCAACCCTCATACACCATGGTCTGATTCGTACACATGGTACGAAGCCCATCTAACCGCTGAAGAAGCGGGAATCGATTGCTATGGGGCAACGCTTGTTGGATTGCCATTCTTGTCGGTTGGGTTCAACAAGTTTCTCGGCTGGGCGCATACGGTCAACACGATGGATGGCGCTGATCTGTACGCGTTAAAGCCGGTTAGCGGTGGATATGCCTGGGACAATGAAGCGGGTTTTCTTCCATGGGATGAATCGCGGCACACAATCAAGGTCAGGGAGTCCGATGGCTCTTTTCGTGAAGAGAGCTATACGGTGCGACGATCGATCCACGGTCCCGTAATCATTGAAGATCCAGACTTGCCGATAGCGCTGAGAGTCGTAGGTACGGATCAGCCGTACGTGATCAATCAATACTGGGACATGATGCGGTCTCGCGACATTACCGAGTTTGAAAACGCAGTGCAGCATCTGCAGAATCCCACCTTCATGATTCTCTATGCGGATCGTGATGGAAAGATATTGTCGTCGTTTAGTGGTCAAGTTCCCAAAAAACCTGTTAACGATTGGGCGTTTTGGGGAGGCGTAGTTCCCGGCAACTCCTCAAAGTTCTTGTGGACGGAAACATACGACTTTGCGGACCTGCCGCATGTTGTGAATCCACCGAGTGGTTGGCTTCAGAATGCTAACGATCCGCCCTGGAATACGACGATTCCAGGTGGTCCGTCATCAGAGGAGTTCCCGCTACATCTTGCTCCCAACTTCATGCACCTTCGCGCACAGTATTCCGCTCTGGCCTTGAAGGAGAATGACAATCTTACCCTCGAGGACTTCGTCAAGCTAAAGCATAATACAAGAGTGGAGCTTGCAGAACGTGTGTTGGAGGACTTGATTGTGGCTGCGCGCAATGTGAATTCACCACTCCTTAAGTCTGCTGCAAACGTGCTTGAGAACTGGGACCGTCGTGTTGAATCACATAGCCGAGGAGCCGTCTTGTTTAAACGCTGGGCCCAGTTGATGCCGTGGGATTCTGATGGATTTGCAGTGCCATGGGACCCCAATCGTCCGTTAGAAACCCCAAAGGGCCTTCGATCGCCCGAGGTGGCTATGGTTGCCTTGGAATCGGCTTCGCTTGATCTTATCAATACATACAAAGACATTGCCGATACATGTCCAAAATCGTTGGATTTAGAAGAGCCACATTACGCATTAGCCATCAAGTGGGGTACGGTGCATCGGCTACGTGTTGGTAGTTTTGATCATCCGGCATCCGGCGGAGGAGAGAATCTAGGCGTTTTTCGCACGATCGAGTTCCGGCCGATCGGCGGCGACAATGCTGGCAGGTTTGAAGCGGTTAGCGGCGAGTGTTTCGTAGCGGCGATTGAATTTGGCGACCGCGTACGGGCAAAAGTGGTATTGGGTTATGGGAATTCGTCGCAGCGTGGTTCCAAGCATGTGGGGGATCAACTCGCCCTTCTCGCAGCCAACCAACTCCGTGACGCTTTACTGACTCGTGCGGATGTCGAAGCGAATTTGCAGCATCGCGAAGTCCTTTCATTGAATGCTGGCCAATCCGCAGGTAAAGCAAATGTGCAAGACATGTTTGTGTCCGCTTTGCTGTCGCACCTTTCATCCTCCGATCTCTTGTCCTTAAACGAGGAAGAGCGTGACTGTATGATTGCAATACTGTCCGGCGAAGTGCGTACCAACTCAGACATTCACGAATTGTTGCGTGATTGTGCACTTGAGACTCTGAGCGAGCTTTCCTGATTCAGAAATCGATACCGTGGATAAAGAACTGTCAAGTGAAGATACTCTCGCTTCTCTAATTTGCGACGCGTCGAATCGATATCCCGATCGCGACGCTCTGATTTTTCTTGCTGATGGCCGACTTGAACAAGATCGCTGGACCTACCGAGAGCTCTATCTTCGGTCGGCGGTAGTAGCTGGCGCGATTCAGAGTTTTGGCGCACGGCCAGGTGATCGAGTCATGATTGCCTGCCCAAACAATTTGCATTTTGTCTCTTCGCTTTTTGGGTGCGCTCTCGCAGGCACGGTCGCTGTGCCCGTCGGTCAGCGACGCACATCATTGGCAAATGATTTTGCAACTGAGATTCAACGCGAGACCGCTGCGACGTGTGTGCTCACGACGAGCGATATCGATCCCAGTTTTATTTCAGGCCCCGCAAAGCGGGCAGCATGTATATTCGTAGATGAACTGCCCGAGTGCGGGCCTGCTCATTACGTCGAAACGTATGTAGCGTCCGGCGACCGTGCAATCATCCAATACACATCCGGGTCGACCATAGCTCCTCGCGGAGTCGTCTTAACACATGAGAACTTGTTCGAGAATCAACGCACGATCAAGCATGCCTTTGGTCATGATCACGAATCAACTTTCGTAAGTTGGCTTCCGCTATTTCACGATATGGGCTTGATGGGTAGCGTCCTGCAACCGATTTTTCTTGGTGCTCACGCAGTCATCATGCCACCGTCGGTTTTCATGACCACACCTCTTCTCTGGTTAAAGGCAATTGATCGATATGGCGGCAAGACCGCTGGCTCGCCGAATTTCGGCTACCAATGGTGTGTAGCAAGATATCACAGAGAATCCTGTGAAGATCTCGATTTGAGTGGTTGGCGAATTGCGTTTAATGGAGCGGAATCCGTTCGTTCCGAGACGCTTACCAGTTTCTGCGAGACATTTGCCCCTCATGGTTTTAAGGCCGAGTCCTTTTATCCTTGCTACGGACTCGCCGAGTCTACATTGTTCGTCACGGGAGGAGATATTGCCCATCGTCCTCGTGTCATTTCACTTTCCACCCAGCATATGAAGAAGAACTCTGCGAGAATTGCGGTCGGTAAAGAACATGCCACTTCTGTTGTGAGTTGTGGATTTCCTCACCGGAAGACCGCCATCTCTATCGTCAAGCCAGAGTCGAGTGCTTGTTGTCCCGAGGGTGAGATTGGTGAGATATGGGTCTCAAGTTCCGCATGTGCCAGCGAATACTGGCGTAATCCCGAGGCTACAAGAGAGGTGTTTGGTGCCGCGTTAACATCTCTCGATAGTCAAGATTACGTGAGGACAGGTGACCTAGGGTTCCTGCTCGACAACCATCTATATGTCGTTGGAAGACTGAAGGATGTCATCCTTCGAGCGGGAAACAACTACTACGCGGAAGACATTGAATGGGCCGCCTGCGCGAGTCACCCACTGATTCGTCCAAACGGATGTGCTGCATTTTCTGACAATGACAAGACTGTGATTGCGGCGGAATTGAAGCGAAATCCGAAGGATTTCGACGAAGTTATCCAGGCAATTTGGAGTGGCGTTCGAAAGGATACCGGAATCGCACCAGACCGAATCCAATTGTTCTTAAAGGAGCGCCTACCAAAAACATCCAGCGGCAAGATTCAACGATCGTTGTGCCGCAAACGGATCGCCCAATCTGTCTTGAATCCGGTTTGTACGTGGCATCCGAAAGTGCAAACGGAAGACGTTACCCCAGACGCAGACGGACAAGATATTCAAGAATGGCTACAGCAGCGATTAGCTGATTACAAAAACACTTCGGCGGACCAAGTAGCTATTGATGTTTCGATTTTTGATCTGGGCTTTGATTCACTGAAACTGATGGAGTTGTTGCATCAGCTTGAGCAGCGTTTCCAAGTTGTTATTCCTTTGTCGAATGCTATCGCAAATCCGTCAATCAAGGAAATCTCGGGAATGCTATTGCCGAATTCCGCCGCTACGACGATGGTGAATCAGCCGACGGAGGATTCCCTATTAACACCCGGTGAAAAGGCGCTCTGGATTGAATGTCATAAGAGTGGCGAATCTGCGCGTCACAACGTCGCATTCATGGTCGACATACCCACTGAGGTCGAGTTCCGAACGCTGGTACGAGCGATCAATCGTGTCGTGCGGCGGCATGACTCGTTAAGGTCTTCCTTTCTGCGATCCAGTCAGGGGCCAGTCCGAGTTACGTGCAGTGACTACGCGGTCGAAGTCGGATATGTGGACGCTGGCGGGTGGACCGAAGAAGATCTTGGTGCACGCTATCAAGAACTTACAGCGACTCCGTTTGATCTTGAGAAAGGCTCACTGTTTCGAGCGACTTATTTCGCTGGCGACCGACCGACCCTCTTGATTGTCGCTCACCATCTAATTTGCGATGCGTGGTCAAAGGACTGCTTTCTTCGCGAGTTGCAGGAGATTTGCGAATCAGAGGCTCGGAACGTTGCACCAAGTCTACCGGCGATCACGAAAGACTCGACAATGGCGTCTATCGCCATGCGTCAAATCAACGCTTTGGCCAGCCAGAGAAAGAGACTTGAGGAGTATTGGGCACGACAAGTGGATGGTGTGCCGACGACGTTGCAAATACCAACACGTCGTCCGTCTACCACTTCAAATCATCGACCTAATGGCCGTCATCAGCTCACGCTCCGAAGGAGCTTCTTGCGCGACGTTGAGCGACTAGCGCTCGAGTTGAGAGTCTCGGTGTCCTGCCTATTCCTTTCTGCATATCAGGCCTCCGTGCGAGCCGTTTGTGCGCAAGATTCATTCTTCGTTGGAGTTTCAATGGCTTGCCGTTTGGATTCCGTAACGGCCAACACGATCGGCTATTTGGTAAACATGCTGCCGATCAAAGCCGAGATTGATGACCAAGATGAGTTCGTAGCCCTTGTTCGAATGACACACAAAAGGTTGTGTGAGGGGATCCAGCACAGCGAGTTGCCGTTTCATGAAATCGCAAAGTTAGCGAACGCAAGACGCGATCAATCCCGTCCGTTGCTTGCACAAGCTGCGTACACAAACCACACTTCGCCAACGACGCGCATTTGGAAACATGTCGAGGTTTCTGCGCCGCAGTCGGATTTTGAGCTGCAGCTAACGACATTCTGCATGCCAGACAGAGTGGATTGCCAATTTCTGTTCGACGAGGGCGTATTCGATTCTCGCACAGTAACTTCGCTTGGACGGCTATTCCAAAGACAGCTTGAATGTGCCGTTGGCGACCCGACAATACGATTTGGAGCACTAAAAAATCGTGAAGATGGGATAGTGACGAGACCGTTTGTAAGTAATGAGTCCGGTTCTCCTAAGGTTTCTGCCGCCACATTTTCAAGCAATCATGCCCGCAGCTCTTGCACCATTCCCACGACAACAATTGGGGACAAATCATTCGCGACGCTGACAACGAGGTTTCAGTCCATCGCGCGTCGATTTCCGGAAAGAGTCGCAGTCGCAGACCAGTGTGAATCATTATCCTACACACAGCTCGACCGTCGCTCCAATCGTATTGCCGCGAAGCTTGCTGGAATTGGTTGTCGCCCGGAAACGCTCGTGGGCTTGCAGCTTGATCATTCGGTTAATGCAATCGCGGGCATCTTAGGCGTCTTAAAGACAGGGGCTGGTTACGTGCCGATTTCAGCAGACCTCCCCAATGCTCGCGTCAAGCACGTTCTGTCTCAATTGAATGTCACTCGAGTCATTGGGCATGCCGACAAGAATGTCGATTTTCGGAGTATTGAATTTGTTGACTTAGATTCAGCTAGTCGTTTTGAATCCAGCTCTTTTCCGGCAGCAGGAATCCACCCGGCGAATATCGCATATGTCATTTCGACATCAGGTTCCAGCGGGGAACCGAAGTTTGTTGGTGTCGAGCACCGTCAAGTATGTGCCTTACTGCAAGGACTATTTCATCTTAACGACGTCAGCGAGAACGATGTTTGGTGCAAGTTTCATTCTGTGTCTTTCGACTTCTCCGTCTGGGAGATATTCGGAGCTATTTGCAGTGGCGGAAAGCTTGTCATCGCAGACAAAGAGATTGTTCGTTGTCCGGCAAAGACCATTGATCTAATCAATGAGCAGAGAGTGACGGTGTTCAGCCAAGTGCCCTCCGCATTTAGTAATCTCGTCTCTGTTGCGAGTGAACCAAAACGCCTCGATAGCTTGAAGATGATCGTTTTGGGTGGCGAGAGAATCGATTCTTCATCAATTGAGGCTTGGGCAAGAACCTTTGGACTCACCGCTCCCAAGCTCATCAACATGTACGGGATCACTGAGACTACCGTTCACGTAACGCAAAAGGCACTTGCGCGCGACGACATTTTCCGACTCTCGCAGCAACCAATCGGAGTGCCGTTACCATCTGCGCGTGTTTACTTGCTGGACTCGGAACTTAATCCCCAAGCGGTTGGTCAGGAAGGCGAGATCTATGTCGGTGGTGAATGTATTAGCCGAGGTTATCTCTTTGATCCGGCTCGTACCGCGGAAAGGTTTGTACCCGATCATCTGTCAGCCAAGCCGGGTGCAAGGCTATATCGAACGGGGGACTTGGCGCGACAGGACGATTCCGGCGATCTGTATTACGCTGGCCGAATCGATAGACAGTTAAAGATTCGTGGGCATCGGATAGAGCCGGTCGAGATCGAGCAAAAATTGAAACAAATGTCCCACGTTCGCGACGCTGTCGTCTTTGCAAAAAACATCGACGACGAAAGCCCCCTCGCCAGAATGATCGCCGTTCTGGAGTGTGATCATGAATTTCGTTTGACTGTAGATGAAATTCGCGGAAACCTTTCGCTGCATCTTCCAGCATTTATGATTCCCGCCGTATTCAAGTTTGTAACCACATTCCCACGAACCGCGGGAGGAAAGATTGACAGGGGGGCGTTGGAAAGAGCGTTGGACTCCGGTCGTGAAAATCCAGTCCTGGTTAAGACTTTCAAAGACGATATCGAGGCAATGGTCGGCAGAGCGGTGATGGACGTATTGCGCTGTGATTTGGCACGCCCGGACGATGATTTCTTTTCGTTGGGCGGTGACTCCATGCTTGCGCTCAGGCTGGTTGCCCGGTGCCATGAAGAGGGGTACGAATTGCCGCTCGAACAGATCTTTCGGTCGCCCAAGATAAGCGACCTCGCGCGATGCGTTTCGGAAATCGGATCAGGCCAAACAGCGTTGGTGAAACGATTTAGCCTTATTTCACCGCAGCAACGGGCCCTGTTTTCAAGCGATGTTGAAGATGCGTATCCGGCGAGTGCGCTCCAGAGTGTATTAATTGAGCAACGACAACAGCGTCTCAACGAGTCGTACGTATCGGCGATCACTCTGCGAAGTCGCTTCGATGAGTCGATGCTGCGAAACGCTGTCGAATTCGTTGTGCAGCGACATCCGATGCTGAGAACCGGCTATCGCTTTGCGGACAGTGATCAATTGGTACAGGTTGTTCACCGCTCAAGCAGTCCGCCAATCCGTTTCTACGATTTACGACAGATGCAACCGGACACGCAGAAAGCGAAGCTTGAGGAGTTGCGAAATGAATTGAGATCACATGATGTTGAATTGACATCATGTGAGCAGGTTTCGTTCCATGTGATTCATCTTGGCCCCAATCTTTTTCAGATCATGGTGGCGGAGTCGATTCTGGATGGTTGGAGTGTTGCCATCGCCATTTCCGAAATGCTTCGGTACTACCATTCAGCCATCAACATGCTCGCGATTCCCTCGTTTACACACCCACTTCCGATTGCAGAATTCATCCAGCAGGAAATCACCCTCGTTGATTCTTCGAGTTACTGGAAGGAGCAACTTGCCAATATCGAGCACCAACCGATACCGTTCAGGAGAAAAGAATCCAGGTCGAATCGCGATCGTGAACGACTTACGCAGAGGCATTATTTTCAGTTGGGTTCGGACGCCACATCATCTCTGATCGATGTGGCGGAAAGACTTGGCGTTGGTCTGAAGTCTGTCTTGTTGGCAACGCATCTCCGAGCGATCAGCTGCATTACCGGTAAGAGTGCGGTCTTGACCGGTGTCATGACGCACGGAAGGCCGGGTCGCTGCGGGGCTGATCGCACGGTGGGTATGTTCCTCAATACACTGCCGTTTGTTCATGAAATCGGGACGGAGACTTGGGCCGAATTAGCACGAGTCTGTCAGTCATGGGAATCCCAAGCCTTTTCTCACCGGGCCTATCCGTTTGCCAAGATCCAGCGAGATCACGGTTCACGGATAACGGATTTCGCATTTAACTTCACGCGTTTTCACCCTTTGCGGGAACTGCAATCACTCGATCGAATGGAGATCGTGGATTGGACCGCATCGGATCAAACTCATTTTCCAGTGAATATCCAGATGAATTTGGATGACATTTCTGGTTCACTTCGAGTTGCTGTTGAGTTTGATCCAACAAGGCTTGACGAAGATGATGCGGAAGTCACGCTGCAAGTGCACGAGAGAGCGATTGGACAGTTTATCCGGAACCCGCAAACGCGTGTTCTGGCATCGTCGCTCTTGGCGGAAAGCCACTCGCAGTCGTGTGATGGACCCATCCAAAAAATTGATCAGGGTCTTAATGTTCCCGAGAGATTTCTAGCGACTGCACGCCGGCATCCCAACCTGGTCGCGGTCGTTTCGGGCGAAACGCGGCTTACGTACGGTGAGCTTGAGAAGTGGGCCGAAGCCATTGCTTCCAATCTGGGGTCAAATGGTGTTCGTGCGGAGTCTCGTGTCATGATCGCTTTGCCGCGATCGCCTGAAATGGTTGCTGCGATGTTGGGGACGATGATTGCGGGAGGTTGTGCAATCCCTGTTGACATTGAATTGCCGGCGAGCCGCCTGAGTCAAATGGCGTCTGTGACGCAAGCTGAATTTGTTGTCGGAATCGACCGCGCGTTAGGAGGGCAAATCTCTCCGGGAGCTCGATTCCTGCATATACAGGACATTCTGCAAGCGAGGGCTGCCGATCATCCGACCGTTCCAATGATTCATAGCGAGAAACAGCTTTCGTATATCATTTGCACGTCAGGTTCATCGGGAGAACCGAAGGCCGTTATGGCCACTCATCTAGCGCTAACAAACCGGCTGCTGTGGATGGAGCAGTATTTTCCCCATTCATCACAGGACGTTGTTGCCGCCAAGACATCCGTCGCATTTGTTGACTTTATCGCGGAAGTTCTTGGTCCGCTTTGTTCAGGAGCCTCGATCGTCATGCTGGACTATAAGGACGTCATCGACACTGAACGACTTGTTTCCCTGTTTGCGCGTTTTCGCATTTCTCGGATCACGGTCGTGCCGTCGCTATTGAGGGTGTTGATTGACCAAGTGTCATCTCCGGGGGAGGCCATGCCAAGATTTTGGATTTCGAGTGGCGAGCCCTTGCCGACAACACTCGTGCGTGATTTTAAGACGTGGCTTCCCGATGCAACGTTGATAAACCTCTATGGATCATCGGAGACCGGTGCTGATGTGACTTACCATGAATGTCAGCCAAGTGATGCCCAATCACTCGTGCAATGCGGCATGCCGATTTCGAACAATCGAGTATTTGTCATAGGTGATGATTTGTTCCCCGTGCCGTATCGGGTTTCCGGCGAAATATGCGTGTCCGGCTTCGGATTATCACTCGGTTACGCTGGGCAGCCCGATTTTACAGCCAGCCGATTCCTTCCTTGCCCGTTCGAATCGTTCGGCGAAGTGATGTTTCGGACGGGTGATCGCGGTTTTATTTCGGAAGATGGATCGCTTTGGTTTCAAGGCCGAAGCGACGATCAAATCAAGTTGCGGGGGCAACGCCTCGAGCTAGCCGATTTGTTGATCGCGCTCGAAAAACACCATTCGGTCTTGGAAGCCGCGTGCCGCGTTTGGCCTGGTTCCAATGGCGACGAGTTGCATGCTTACGTTGCATTAAGAACGGGGCATGCCGCGACCAGCAAAGAGCTGATGCGGCACCTGCGTGATTTGTTGCCGCAGGCAATCATCCCCACCGCAATTCATCAATTGTCGACGCTGCCTAAGACGGATACTGGCAAAGTATCGAAGCTGGACTTGCCGGCTCCGCACCGGAATCACCGTCTTGCTGGATTCAAATCTCCAATTACGGATACGCAGAAGCGACTGGCCGCTATTTGGAGCGAGATTCTTGAAGTCGAGGAAATCAGTCTCGACGAGTCGTTCATACAACTCGGTGGACACTCTTTGCTTGTCACGATGTTGGCGGGACGAATCGAGAGGGAGTTTGGTGTTGCCATTTCTCCCATGGATATCCTCGATTCGGAAGATCTGGAAGCGCTCGCTGCTGCTATCGATAGCGCGATGTCAAGTTCCTTCGTTGGAGTTCGTGAAATCGAGCCGGAGTTGTCGCCTCAAACAACCGAGATGTCGAGTACTCAACGCGCGCTATGGTTAGTGGATAAGATCTCACCCGGTTGGTCCGCTTACAACATGTCGGCGTCCGTGCTCTTGATAGGTAATGTGAATCTTGATGCTATCCGGGAATCGATCTCGGAAATTACGGCTCGCCACGAGTCATTAAGAACTGTCTTCATTGAAGGTTCCACATCACCCAAAGCACACATTAATCCAGACGGTTTGGCGACTGACCAGATAAGTGTGACGGACTCGCTCGATGCTAGTGACAAAGAAATTCGGGAGATCGTTGAAAAGGAAACCGCAAGGCCGTTCGATCTGGCCAATGGTCCGCTAGCCCGTTTCAATCTAGTCCAATTGCGAGAAGATAAAACTCTGTTGCTTTCAACCATTCACCACATTGTGTGCGACGAATGGTCGTTGGGAATCCTTGTCGACGAATTGAATCGTCTTTATGCCTCTCGCGTCAGCGGCAGCAGTCTGTACATGCCGCAACCCAAGCAAATGCGGGAGTATATAGCGAGCGAAATTAGACACACCGAGTCGACGAGATGGAAGAACAAGGTTGCGTACTGGGCCGATTACTTGGCGGGGAGTTCTCCCACACAATTTCCCCATCTTCAGCCTTGCACGGGATATCGAATCAGGTCAGGGCAACGAGCCGAAATGATCATCGACTCGACGACATCCGCGCGGGCGCGCGAGTATGCTCGGTCCCAGCAGGCAACTCCGTTTATGGTGCTTCTAGGCTGCTTTCAATTGGCATTGCGGTTGATCGCAGACGAACGTGAAATAGTCATTGGCACTGACTTTGCACAACGCGATTCATCCAATCATTCAATAGTCGGTCCTCTTGTTAACGAGGTGGTTCTTCGACAACGGATTGAAGATGATCGATCCTTCAGCGAACTCGTATCCGAAGTGCGCAAAAGCGTTGCAAACGCCTTGGCAAACCAAGGGGTGTCGTTATTGGATGTCAGAGAGCGTATGCGCGCAAAGGGCGACACGTTGAACTTGCCGTTCTTCTCGATAAAATTCGTTCTTCAAACGGCACCGCTACCCGCGTGGAACTTTGCCGATATTGACGTCATCCAATTTTCGCCAACTGCGATTGCTTCGCCATTTGATCTGCTCGTCAATACTCGGGACACTCCTGCGGGTTTTCACTGTACCGTTGACTTCAATCAGGAGGTTTACGACGAGTCGGTGGTAAACGAAATCATGGCGATGTTCGAGTCTGCCCTTAACGTCTTGACTGCTGCAAACGACGAACCAATACGCAATGCCTTCGAACGCATTGGAACGGAAGCGAATCGAAAGAAGAGTGATCGAGCAAGAATTGCCCTTCGGAATGCGAGACCTGGGAACTGTGGGGATGATTCTTGATGTGTGGAATATGTGCAGTATTCTCGAAAGACGCCGACGCATCGAACGAGCTCGTTAGCAAAGGCATTTCGGCGATACGACATCGAGGCACGGACGGAATCGGGATCTGGTCGTCAGATGATCAGGCGATCGCAATGGGGCATGTTCGGTTGAGCTTGATGGATCTGGCAAATGGTGCCCAGCCCTTGTTTAACGAAACCGGAGAGATTGCATCGGTCGTTTCCGGCGAATTTTACGACAGCGCGCTGTTGCGTGACCGACTGATCGCGACGGGGCATCACCTGCGAACATCTTCTGACAGTGAGATATTGATCCATCTGTACGAAGATCTCGGTACAAATTGCTTGGAGCATTTGGATGGTGAATTCGCATTTGTCTTGTGGGATTCGAAAAGGAAACGCATATTCGCAGCCCGCGATCGATTTGGTGTAAAGCCACTGTATTACGCTGAATCGAATAATCGCTTGTATCTCGCCTCCGAAGCTAAAGCACTCTTCGCCATGGGAATCAAACCTGCCTGGGACGAGCAATCGGTGTTTCAGCATCTCTTGGCGTGCATGGATAACGATCGAAGCTTGTTTCATTCGGTCAGGCAAGTACGACCAGGATCATATTTGACCGATTCCGGTGCGGGCATCGATCGCAAGTCCTACTGGGAACTCTCGTTTGACGCTGCGGAGACAGAAAGCGATCGCAGCGAAGCGGAGCTCTTGAACGAAGTGAGAACCGAGCTCCGAAGTTCGGTGTCAAGCCGGATGGTCGCAGATGTTCCAGTCGGATTCATGCTAAGCGGAGGGCTTGACTCCTCGATCGTTACAAGTCTCGGAATGCAGTCGAGACCGATCGGATCGTCCGCGTTTACGGTTCGCTTTGAGCATGCCGCGTACGATGAGTCCTTGCGCGCGAGGGCGGTTGCGGATCATTGCGGTACACCTCTTGTGGAAATCCGCGTCGGCTTGCGCGAAATCGCAGACCATTTTGCGAAGGCAGTTTGGCATGGTGAGACCGTTTGTTTCAATGGTCATGCTCAAGCACGATTCTTGCTTTCTCAGCAGATTTCCCGCCACGGGTTCAAGGCCGTTGTCGGCGGTGAAGGCGCCGACGAGCTTTTCGCGGGGTACCATTTTTTTGACAGCCCAAACCCTGAGCGAGGCGTCGACAAAACGAAGGTCAACGAACTCGCATCCGTCATTGATCAGCTTGGCTGCTTGCCTTCAATGATCCAAGGGTTTTGGCAGGCTCGTAAGCCGATCCGTGAATTACTTTCGCAAGACTGGAAAGCTCGTTCCCGCAATCCATTCGAATCGATGTTGGAGAATTTAGATATCAAAGAGATCTCAAAGTACCAGCCATTGACGCAATCGCAATCCATCTGGATACAGACGTTTCTTCCCAACTACGTATTGGCCGCCGAGAGACTGGATATGGCGCACAGCGTCGAAGTTCGCCAGCCTTTTCTGAGCCACAAGCTTTTTGACGTTGTCAAACATGTGCCGGCAAACCTGCTTAGAAACCGATTCGCTGACAAGCCTTTGTTGCGAAAGGCATCTTCGGATTGGCTGCCACACGAAATCTTGAAGTGTCCCAAGCATCCGTTCACAGCTCCGCCGGCGACGTTGAACGACAATCCACTTATGGAGTTCTTTTTCGATGTTTTTCACAGTAGGGACTTTCAGGACTTGCCGTTCTTTGACTGCGAAAAGGTGATACGATTGGTCGATGGCTTAGAGTCAATGACACCCAGCCAACGCATCGCTATGGATCAACCATTGTCCATCATCGCCTCATTGTGCGTGCTGCAACGCGAATTCATATCTGGATCCAAGCCCATTGCACTACACTAAATTCGCGACATACCGCATCTCACCGCAACAAAGACACCTCGCCGAGTTGTTACTTGGAGACGTGCCGATGCGTATGCGCATATTGGTTAACGGATTGCTTGATGGTGCTCGGCTAGAGGCGGCGGTTGACGCCGTTTGCCAGCGTCACGAGATTCTGACGTCAAGGTTTGACCTCGCCGAGTCTTCGGGATGGCCGCTGCAGACAGTCACGCAAGAACACCGTTGTATTACACTCACTTACCAGGAAGCAGAGTCTCACGACGGGATACACCGTGTGGATCTCGAGCTACCGGCGATCTGCTGTGACGCTGCCTCGCTGCGTGTTCTGTTTTCAGAGATTGTCGACGAATACGAGAGCCCAGGCCCCATTCCTCCTCCTGCCCTGCAGTACGCCCAATTCGCAGAGTGGCAGCTTGGAGGCGATCGGAAGGAATTCAGCAAATCATCTCGACGCACATTTCGCTTGCCGTTCGAAATAGAATCAAAGGGTGTGGGCGACGATCCGCAAACTTATTCGATCGGACTTGTTTGTCGTCGCGAAGATATCCAACATGTCGACGTCGAGGATATCCTTGTCTCGGCTTGGTGCGCAGCACTTTCAAGATTTGTCGAGACCGACCCGCTGATTTGTTCTGTATTTGATGATGGTCGGATATTTCCGGAGCTATTGGGCTGTGTTGGGCCGATAGCGCGCTACCTTAACGTGTCGGTTTCTTCTCCCGACAGCGATTTCTCTGATTATGTTGAGCGAGTGGCTCTTCAGCTTCAGAAGAAGTTCGACAATCCCATCTTTGAACTCCCCGGAAGCGATATCGGCTTTGCTTACCGAGAACGGACAGGAGAGGAAGTCGTCAAGTCGCGCAGGTGGCAACTTGAAGAATTGTCCGACTCGCCATCGCAATTCAAGATTGCTTTAAAGTGTGCCCAAAGCGAAAGCGGGATACTTGGCGCGATCCAATTCGATCGATCCAAGCTGGACGTTGGGCTGGTTGCATCAATTTCAGGTGTGTTTAAGACGTTCCTCGGAGCCAGTTTGAAATCACCGCTTCGCGCCGTGCAATCCATCGGCCTTTGCTCGCCCAATCAGTTCGATCAAGAGCATGCCCACCTAACCTCGAGCGACGGCGTCTCTTTGGGCGGACAATTTGTCACGAATGTCTACGACGCCTTTCATGCGCAAGTGCAACTTGGGGGACAACGTGTTGCATTGTCATCTGGCGATCAATCCATCAGCTTTGAGGAACTTGATGTTCGCGTGCGCTGTATCGCTGGGTGGTTAGTCGACAATGGATTGTGTTTGGAACAGTTTGTCGTACTTTGTCATTTGGATAGCGCGGAATTTGTTACCGCAGCCCTTGCTGTGATGTGTGCAGGTGGAGCATTTGTTCCGATATCTGACGAGTCACCGCCGAGCTTCATCAATGCGATCGAAAAACAACTCAAGCCTGCGTTCATCTTGACAAGCGATTCGGCATACGAGGGATTTTCTAACGCAGCAACGATTGTCCAATGTTTAAGTGACATTCCCAGCAGCGTCTTAGTGCGCGAGGTCGAGCAGAATGCAAAAGGAAGAAACCTGGCCTATTGTCTGTTCACCTCGGGATCGTCTGGTCGACCAAAAGGAGTTGGGGTCTCGCATCGAAGTCTGTTGCAGTACCTCGGAAACGCTGAACGCCATTACTTTGGTCACTCGAACAAGAGCTCCGTTCTCCATACATCGATATCCGCGGACCTGACCATTACCTCGTACCTAGGACCTTTGGTTACCGGAGGGTCAGTAGAGTGCCTGCCGAGTGGAACGGGGATCGATCGCTTAAACGCTCTCACTCGCTGTAAATCTAAATTCGGCGTTTTGAAAATGACCCCCAGTCATCTCCGAGCACTCACCGGAGCAATCGCAAACTGCCCTGCCTTCAAGTCGGTCCACACTTTGATACTTGGCGGTGAAGGGTTGCTTGGGGCAGATATCTCGGAGTGGCGGGCCGAGTATCCCAAATGCAAGATCATCAATGAGTATGGTCCTACCGAATCGACCGTTGGTTGTTCGCTCTTTGAGGTTTCGGCTCGACTCGAGAAAATACCAATCGGCACGGCGATGGATGGTTGCGAGATCTTCATTTTGGATCAGGATCTCAATCCACTTCCAGTGGGGATAACGGGAGACCTGTACATTGCCGGCAATGCGCTCGCGCGAGGGTACTTAGGAGATCCTGCGCTAACTGCGATTCGATTTGTACCGCACCCCAGGCGTAGCGGCCAGCGGATCTACAAGTCCGGCGACCTGGCTCGCAAGCGTCCTGACGGGCAGATCGAGTTTTGCGGTCGAATCGACGATCAGATGAAGGTGCGAGGGCATCGCGTCAGTGTTTCCGATGTTGAGTATTCAATTCGCCAACTCGATGCGATTGCAGATGTTGCAGTCGTTGCCAAAGGCAATGGAGAATCTGAAGTTTCATTGGCAGCCTACGTTGTTCTCAAACATCGTGAGGTCCATCGGGATGCGAAGCTTCGCGAGTTGCTCGGAGAAGTTCTGCTCGATTTCATGATTCCGAACGAATTGCACGTTGTTGATTCGATTCCTTACACCGTCAGTGGCAAAGTGAATCGGGCTCAACTCATCGAGCAGTCGGGTTCCGATGCACAGCGAAGCCATCCGCCGCGAGGTGTCGAAGAGGTACTTGCTTCTCTGTGGGCGCAAGTCCTGGGAACAGAAGAGATCGACTCTGGCGCGGACTTCTTTCGTCTGGGTGGTGACTCGATTCGCGCAGTACAGGTCGCGACACTCGCACGTAAACGCGGTCTAAGTCTTTCCACCGAAAACTTGTACCAAACGCCGGTCCTCCGTGAACTTGCGAGAACGCTACGAGCGGGGAACGAGCAAATTGAGTCGACGTTGCCGTTTGACCTGATCGACGCAAACGAGCATCCAAATTTGCCGGAGGAAATCGAGGATGCCTTTCCTGCCTCGTTCACTCAACAGGGAATGGTTTTTCACAATCGACTCGATCGCGACGAAGCCGTTTATCATGATATTTTTAGCTTTCACCTTGCCGCACCGTTTGACGAGCCAACATTTCGTCAGGCGCTCAACGGATTGATCTCGCGGCATCCGATATTGCGTGCTTCGTTTGACTTCGGCAACCACAATGCGCCGCTAGTGCTCATCCACAAAAACTCTCCTGACTCGCTTACTGTCGAAGACATTCGCTCTATTTCGCCCCAAAAGCAAGGTGTTGTCATCGACGGAGCCATCGCCGAAGAGAGAAAGACCGGCTTTGATGTCGATAAGTTGCCACTCATCCGTTTCAAGATTCATCGTCGAGGGGAGGATCAGTTTCAGTTCTTGCTCAGCTTCCATCATGCAATCATCGATGGTTGGAGCGATGCGACAATGCTGACGGAGTTGTTTTCCGATTATCTGAATCGACTGGAAGGCAAGCCACTTCGAATCTCGTCACCAGTATGTTCGTTTCGCGACTTTGTGAAGTTGGAGCTGGAAGCATCGAGGTCCGATACTGCGTTGGGCTACTGGAAAGGAGTCGTTGACGGTTGCGAGTACTTTCAGCTCAACCAGTACCATTTCATGCGTCCCCCAGCGGGTCGCAGATCCATCACGCGCAATTCGAAGTTGCCACGACAGCATACTATTCGACTTCGATCAATCGCCCGCGAAATGGCCGTTCCATTGAAGTCCGTGTTACTTAGCGCGCATTTTCGAGCCATGTCCGAGCTGTCGGGAAAGCGTGACGTCACGACCTTTGTGGTCGCTAGTGGACGTCAGGAGGTCGAAGACGGCGACCGTGTCCTGGGGCTCTTCATCAATAGCGTTCCCGTTCGATTGCAAGTCGATCGGTCTTGGAAACGGTTGATCGAGCAGGTCTATCGTGCCGAGTGCGACTTTCTTCCGCATCGTCGATGTCCAAACTCAATTATCAGGCAGTTCTGTCAGCATCCCATCTCGGACGTGCTATTCTATTTCACCGACTATCACATTTATCAACAGAGCCAATCTCTAAACCGCGTTGAACTCCTGGACTATAAGCCGCATGAAGTGACAAGCTTCCCATTGACCATCAGCTTTTCCGTTGATCCTAGATCTGATGACATTGAACTCGAGATCAATGCCAATGGATTCCAATTCAGTGAGTCGACGGTTCTTGAGATCGAATCATTGCTGCTGGCGAGTATCGAATCGGTTTCGCATTTTAAGGAGGGCCACCAGCCACCTCTTTCATGGACGTGTGAACCCGTGATTGATACAGGTGCCAACACCAGGTTTGATGGCTCCGACTTGTCGGTTGTTGAGCTGTTCGAGTCTCAGGCGGATCAAATCCCGCAGCATACTGCCGTCACGTGCGGGAATGCTACTCAGACGTTTGCGGACGTTCGGGAGATGGCAAATCACGTTTCTTCCAACTTGATTTCCTTGGAATTGAATCGCGAAGATCCTGTGATCGTGTGTATCCAGAGATGCCTGGAATTGCCGGCGATCATTCTTGGAATCATGCGAGCTGGTGGAGTCTACGTTCCGGTCAGCCCGGACACGCCTCCAGCTCGACTGCGCGAAATCGCATGTCGTCTGCGCCCGAGATTACTCGTCACTAACGCACAGGACGAGTTGTGCGGTATGAACTTGCATGATGGCAGCTTATCACCGGAAACCAAGATTATTGAGTTGGCAGACCTGTTGGCAGAGGGTGGAGCTTTCACGAAATCAACTACGATCACGCAGCAGTCACTTGCTTACACAATATTTACATCAGGCACGACCGGTCAGCCTAAGGGCGTCATGATCAACCATGAATCATTGACAAACCGCCTGCTGTGGATGAAGGCAGAGTACGTGGTCACAAGAGATGATCATATATTGCACAAGACACCCATGACGTTCGACGTATCCGTGTGGGAATTGCTTTTGCCGTTGATTAGCGGTGCGAGGTTAGTCATCGCATTGCCCGATGCGCACAAGAATCCTCGCGAACTCTGTTCTCTGATAGAGGCACAAGCCGTCTCGATTGTGCACTTTGTCCCTACACTTCTATCCGAGTTTCTCCACGACATTCCGGCTAGTTGTCGCTTGCCAAGGCTTCGCGTCCTGATCTGTAGTGGAGAAGAATTAACTAATCGAGCGTGTGAGTTGCTTCACGAAAGACTTCCAAGCGTCGACATCGTAAACTTGTATGGGCCAACCGAAGCTACTATTGACGTGTCTGCCCATCGCTATGTGTTTCCCGAACAACCGCCCATTCCGATCGGGCGCGCCATCGACAATGTAACCCTTTGCGTTCTGGACGATTTGGTTCCCGTCGCTCCGGGGGGCCATGGGGAACTGTGCATTGGCGGTGTTGCTGTTGCGCGTGGCTACTTCAACCAGCCCGATTTGACGGCTGAGCGATTCGTTCCCGATCCCTTCGGACGGCCCGGCTCTCGGATGTATCGAACCGGCGACATCGCTCGAACCTTGCCCAGCGGCGAGATTGCTTACCTTGGAAGGTCGGACCGGCAGGTGAAGGTCCTAGGTGTTCGAATCGAGCTCGAGGAGGTCGAACGAGTTTTGCGAAGTCACGTGGGCGTTTCGGATGTTGCGGCAGTCCTTTATCAAAACAAGGCCGGCGAACACCAGCAGATCGTCGTCTTTGTTGTGAAATCCGATCCATCATTATCGGTCAACGCAATCAACCATCACTATCGCGAGCACCTTACGTCGGTCGTACCCGCAGTCATCTTTCTCGATCAACTTCCAAGGCTTGCATCGGGGAAAATTGATCGTAGCAATCTACCGGACCCAACTAAGTTGTTGTCCGAGCGAACCGTTGCGCAGCCGGCGTCGGGGACTGAGCAGGTGGTGGCGCGCATCTGGAAAGAGGTGTTGGGACTTGAATTTGTGGGTCGTGAGGACAACTTCTTTCAACTCGGCGGTAATTCGCTCGAGTTGATGCGTGTGTCTGCTAGGTTGAAATCGGAATTGGGAGCCGACGTATCGATCAAAGACTTGTATGGGTGCAACGATCTTGCAGAATGCGCCTCCATTACACAGAAATCGGATAACTGGGATCAATATGATCCAGGGCATCAGATTCAAACGAAAGAGGGCGGGCGTTTTGAGGCCTCGTTGTCGCAAGAGGGAATTTGGATCGCCATCAATTCTGGGCGGGCCTCGAACAGCGGTTTTCAGATACCCGTGTTGTTGGAGTGCGAGGGTGAGTTGGACCTCACCTCCCTAGAACGTAGCGTGCAGCATCTTGACCGGCTTTATCCTGCGTTGCGTTCGCGCTTTTGCAATGATTCGGGCAGTCTTTCGTTTGAGATTATCGACAACCCAACTCCGAATCGAATTGTGATGTGTCGCGGTGAGGAGGTTGATTTTCGAGGATGGATCGACAACCAATTGGAAAGTCTGAATGATCTGGAGACAGGATGCCTGTTTGGTGTCTCGGTCGTTCAACATTCGCCCTCACGGTTTGACGTTCTGATCGTCGTGCATCACATCGTTGCTGACGGATGGTCGATGCAAGTGCTACTCAACGATCTCTGCGAAACGTATGAGTGTATAGTCAATGGCAGATCCACCCGAGCAACCTGCGAGCCCAACTACTGCGAGTTGGATCGATTGGCCGCTGATCGCAGGAAGTTTGAAAGAGGTGATTGGAATTCCGACCTAAATTGGTGGCAACAGAGACTAAGTGAATTTCGAGATATTCCGTTGGCGAAGAATCCGTGTCTGGCGGCGACGAATCGCGTTAGTGCCGAAACACAAGAAAGGCACGCTGATGCGGAATCGAACGGGGAGTATCGAACGCAAGAATTGAGTCTTTCGCTTAGTGCTCGCGCGACAGAATACGCTCAAGCAAATCACGCTTCTTCCTTCGCCGTGATGTTACACAGTTTCTTTCAACTACTTTCATTCTACACAGAAGAACGTGATCTTGTCGTAGGGACGGATGTTGCTCGTCAGCCGGGCAACCAGGATACAGTTGGATGTTTCACCAATCAGATGCCGATTCGACACGAGCTAGATTGGGAAGATACTTACGAGGATTCGTTCGGCAAGTTTCGGCGTTCATTGTCGAAGAGTATCGAACACGCGGAGGTTCCCTATGAATTGGTGCTCAGACACGTTGCTGCGTCGAGACCACAGGGCGCAACGCTCTTCAACGTCAAGTTCGTACAACAACCAATATCGATGTCGGTCCGACACGCTGCGGGAGTCTCGTTTCATCCTCGATTCGTATGCGTTGAACCGAAGTGGGACTTGCTCGTCGATGTATTCGACAATGGCGGTCAAACTCAACTGGTGGCAACATTCGACGCAGAGTTCCTTGAAGGCGATTTGGTCAGCGAATTGCTGGAGTCCTTTCGCTTCTTGTTGGAAACGAGTCTAGCCGATGTGGCGGCGACCGGTGAACGCCTTCGAAGTCTTGTGCTGGGTCATGTGCGCCGGCGAGAGCAGAAATCACTCGAACGTCTGGATTCTTGTGCTCGTGCCTTGTTACAAAAGCATGTTCAAAAGAGAGCCGGCGCCCCTCAATCCTCTGGTGCTGATCATGAAGAAGAACGTTAATCAAAGTCTCGCCTCGCCTGACGCTTTCCGACGACGTCCCTCGCAAGCTGAGCCAACCGAGCATCATTATCAGGAGTGCGACAGCCAGGGCTTCGTTTTCGTCGTCGAGTCCACGTTTCCCGGCGGTCTCGAGTGGTTTGCTTCGAATCGAAATTGGATTCATGCGAAATTGAAAGAACATGGTGCAATCATCTTTCGCGGCTTTACAAATCAGGCTGCTTCCGAATTTCATGATTGGATGATCACGGTTTGCAGTAGGACACTCAAGTATGAAGGCAGGTCATCCCCTCGAACGAAAGTATTTGAAAACGTCTACACGTCGACTGACTATCCGCCGGATCGACGCATTCCTTTCCACAACGAAAGCTCTTATCGAAGAGAGTTTCCAACGTTTATCGCATTTTATTGTGCGAGACCAGCCGAAGGCGGCGGACAGACGGGGCTCGTGCGTACCGACCAAATGTTAGGCCGAATACCGGAGTCAATCCGTTTGAGATTTGAAGAACGTAAATGGATGTACGTGCGAAACTTTCAGCCGGGGGTTGGGATGTCCTGGCAAGAGTCATTTTGTACGGACGACAAAGCGCAAATCGAAGCGCATTGCCGTCGCGAATCGATGACGTTTCAATGGTTGTCGAACGTGCATCTTCAAACAAGAGCGATTCGCGATCCAATCATTGTGCACCCAGTTACCGGCGAAAAGTGCTGGTTCAATCACGCGTGCTTTTTCCACAGGACAAGTCTTGATCCTGATATACGCGCAATGCTGGAGGAACAGTTGGGCGTCGAGTATCTTCCAACCAATTCGTTTTATGGCGATGGCGGTGAGATTGATGCGAAGACCATCGATCAGATTCGCCAGGCATATCTGGTCAACAGTGTTAACATCGAGTGGCAAACAGGCGACCTATTGCTTGTCGACAACATCATGACAGCCCACTGCAGAGCACCTTACCAGGGAAATCGGCTGATCTATGCTGCAATGGCGTGAGCGGTGGTTACGAATTTGGTATATTGCCTATCTCCGCGAGCAAATCTTCCAAGGAATGCTCCAGTGATTCCACAATTCGGCGTACACGAGAGTTCTCTAAATCGGCCGTTTTGTAGTCAACGATCAATTGAAGATCCGGTTTGAGATCGAGCACTTCAAACCAAATTTTTGTAAAAGTAGGCACGTAGCTTGGGACGTCGAGCGATTGGCCAGCCCATTCAGCATGCAACGATTCTTCTCGGAGTCCTCTTTCCCAATGCTCGAAACTTTGAAACACAAACATGATCGGAGCTAAGTTCTGTAAATCGAATCCCGCACTACCCTCCAAGCTCGAAGCAACCAAGCCAATTGGCGCAAGTTGATGCTCCTCCGCGCTCAGCATCTCCTCCCGAGTTCGCAAAACCAATTCGGAAGGGCCGCAATCATTAGTGTCAACCCGAAGGATGACTGGATTGGAGAATGGGCCGATAACGCGGTCTAATCCGGGAATCGTTCTGCCATCCATTACTGTTCCCACTGTGACAATTCCTTCTTCGGTGTAGTCACGTGTCGCGTGGCAGATGCCGGCGACAATCATCTGCGCCACCGTCCAACGTTTGCTCTTTGCTGTTCGTTGAATTCGGTCCGTCAATCCAGTACACAGCGAATGCACATGCCTGGAAACGGAAAACTGTTCGGCGACGTCAGATGGAACTCGGTTTCCAAATCGCATCGTGCAGAGGTTGTTTTCGAGCTTGTCGCGCCACCAGGATACATTTGGGAAAATGACCGTGTCAAAGTGTTCATGTTCCCAGGACGCGTAATCCGCATATTGGAAGGGAATTTTCGGAAGACGAACGCGTTCGTGATTCACCAAGGCCAGGTATGAATCGATCAGTTCCTGGCCGATGACGTTCAGTGACCAACCATCTGCCACGAAATGATGGACAACGAGGATAAATACATGCGTAATAGCGTCAATTTTGAGCAGGACAAACCGTATGGGCAACGAGTCCGTCACATCGATGGCCTGTTCCGAGTACCACTGAATGGTGCGGTTGCATTCCATCTCGCGTATCGAAGGCGGGAACAAAGATAGGTCGATGAACTCCACGGGGGTATCCGGTACTCCGGAAAGTTGCAGCTTGGGTGCGTCGTCTTTGTTGATAACTCGGCTTCTCAGAATGTCGTGCCTTTGGAGAATGGACTTGCAACTCTCGGAAACCACGTCGTACTCGATTGGCCCGGACAGCTTGACGATGGCGTTGATGTTGCAAAAACACGGTTCGGAAAACGCTTCGACTGCACGCAAGAGTTCCTGTTGATTAAATGAAAGGTCGCGCAGCGTATCCCAGCGTCTTCGTGGACTGCTGGGGCTGTCTTCTTTGACTCCAATACTCTCCAGCTCATTTGCCAGCGACTGAATCGTTGGGAAATCAAAGAGAACTCGAACCGGGACCTTCAGCCCGAGCGTGGCCTGAATGCGAGTCATGATGCGGGCGGCTAACAACGAATGCCCGCCCATCATGAAAAAGTTGTCGTGAATTCCCAGCGAAGAGACCTTCAAGACATCAGTCCAAATTTCGCACAACAACTTTTCCGTCGACGTGGCTGGTGGAGAAGCAGACTCACCCTCTCTCTCGGTCCATTTTGAGAGTTCCTTTCGATCGATTTTTCCATGAGTCGTCAATGGAAATCTGGAGACCGTTTGGATCCGGCTGGGAACCATATACTGTGGAAGGATTGTTGAAATGTGCTCTTGCAACTGCTTTGCCGAGGCCGATGAAGTGACGTACGCAACGAGTGCGGGAAGTTCAGAGGCGTCAACGTAAGTCAAGACAACCGCAGTTTCGACGTCATGATGGGATTCGAGTGCGGCTTCGATCTCTCGCAACTCAATGCGATATCCTCTCACCTTCACCTGGCTATCGGATCGCCCCAGCACCACAATTCTGTTGTTTGCATCGCGTCTTGCGAGATCCCCGGTTCGGTACAGCCTTTGTCCGGCAAACTCTGGATTCGGATCTGGAACGAAAGCTGCGGCGGTCAAGTCGGGTCTGTCGAAATAACCACGTGCCAGCCCAACGCCGCCAATGCACAGCTCTCCGATCGTTCCGTTAGCGCATTCTTGCAAGTCGTCGTTGACCACGATCAGCCGAGTGTCGTGGAGTGGGCAACCGATGGAAACATCGTCGCCCACATCCGTCGTGAGGTCGGAGTAACTTGTCCAAACGGTTGCCTCGGTCGGTCCATAAACATTCCAAGCCGTTCCGGCGCCGGCAAGCGTTTTGGCGAGATCGACCGAAAGTGCATCGCCGCCACAGAGAATTCGCAAGCCGTCAGGGAGGCGTTGTTCTCCCTCAATCAAAAGACGCCATCCGACCGGTGTGGCTTGGACGATCGTGACTCTTTTGGTGTGTATTAGATCAATGAGCCGGGCCGAGTCGGCTCGGTCGGTTGATGGAGCGATCACCACTCGTGCCCCCGCCCACAGTGGCAAGAAGTACTCGAGAAGTGAGATGTCAAAACTTGCCGGGCTTATCGCGAGTACTGCGTCGCTGGGTTTCGGTAGCACGAATTTCGCAATGGATTTGAGTAGATTGCTAATCGCACCGTGTGTGACCATCACGCCCTTCGAATCACCGGTCGATCCGGACGTAAACATCAGAAACGCGACCTGCCCCGGCAGCGTAATGGAGTGTATCAATTCACGCGAGCATCTTTCATCATCGGAACAGAATCTTGGTTCAATGATTTCGCTCGGGTCAATTAGTTTCAGGCCTTTTGTAACCGACGACAGCAGGTCATCACGCGCGGCGACAATGAATTTGGCGTCGGACGCCTCGATGTGCTTTCTTAGACGTTGAGGAGGATCCTCGTGATTTAAGGGAACTGCCGTTCCACCAGCTACGATGACACCGAGCAAAGCAATCGGCAAAGCCTCGCAAGGAGGGAGGCACACGGCAACAGCCTCTTCCGCCTGAATTCTCTCTCGCGACAGGGCACCTGCGATTCGTCCAATTCGTGCCCTGAGGTCGCGATATTCTAGTTGGCTCCGCGGTGTTTCGATCGCGACTTCGTCACCACGGTCTTGCGCTTGACGGAGGATTTGATCGTGGAATCCTTGAAAGAAGAACGTTTTGTCGCTCTTGACGACGCGTTCGTTGTGATGAACAAGAACGCTGGACGAATATGCGCGTTTGGTTTGACTCGTAAGCAATCGCTCGATCATGCAACGCATATCGTGTTCAATTTGAGTGACATCGTGAACCGAAAACAGCGATTCGTTGTGTTGCAACACAATTCTGAATTGATCGAGTCCCGTGACGAGTGAGCCTTGCAAATCGGCGGTTGTGAAGGGATTCTCTACTTCGCGAATCTCCATGTTCATGGATGCAAAACGATCAGTGGCCGACCTGACTTCACGCTGCAGAAACAGCAATCGCATCCAGGAAAGATCGCTCAGGAGCTGTGGGACGTCTTCAACCACTGCTTCAATGGGAACATCACGAAGATGCGCGGCAGATAGCAAGGAATCGCGAATCTGTCTTACGACGGATTGAAAATCAACCTTAGGGTGATTCTGAACGCGAACGCGAATGGGAATCAGGTTGTGAAAGCAGCCAACCAGTCCTTCGGTTTGGGCATTGCGGTTCGATATTAGCGTTCCAATTAGGCGATCTTGGCGTCCGCTAACCGAGGAAAGGGCGACTGCGAAGGAAGATAAGGCAATAATGAAAGGAGTTGTCGAGAGCTCCCGTGCCAAGTCGCGGATTTGATTCGATTGGGCAATGGAGAATTCAAACTCTCGGCGGCAGAATTCCTTGACCCGTTGTCCGAGTTGCTCTGTTTGGGGCGCATACCCGTTGAGTTCTGATCGCCAGAACTTCGTTGCGTCGTCCGCACGATGCGAGGTAACGTTGTCGCGTTCCCACAAAGTAAAGTCTGCAAATTGAATTGGAAGCTGTGGGAGCGATTCCTGTTTCTTGCTTGAGTGAGCCTCATACAAATGGCTTAGTTCACCAAGGGCGATGACCATCGATATCTCATCGGATACAAGGTGGTGAATCACGATAACAATTTCAAACTCGTCAGGACCCAGCCGAATCGCTGACATGCGAACTGTTTCTCCATTCTCCAAATCGAATGGGCGGTCGATCTCCTCGGCACAAAAGCCGTCCAGACGTTCGGAGTCCTCGGAGCCAAGTCCGGAAAAATCTTCCCAACGCACGGTTTCGGGCGATTCGGCGAGCGGGACTTGAATAGGATCGATACCCCGGCACAGAATCGCTGTTCTCAAGACTTCGTGTCGCTGAGTCCATTGGCGGAACGCAACCTCAAGAGATTCTCGGTTCAGCGCTCCGCGAACCTGGGCGCGGCACGCTAAATGGAGGGCTCGCTCGCTCTCGGTGTTCAATCCCAATGTCCACAGTCGCTGCTGAGCGAATGACAAGGGAATTGATTGGCCCGGGTCTCGCGGACGAACCGAAGTCTGCTGAACGGACAATTGGTGTAAGCGTTTGAAATACAACGCGCGTTTTTCAGGAGTAAGCTTCGATAACCTCTGTGCAATCTCGTCCACACTAATTACTTCCCTTCATCGCACGAACTTGAAACGCAAAGATCTTGTGCACACGAAACTCCGGCGCGTTGTCATATGCGGCACAACTTTCGCGAAAGAACTCGACCGAAGCAAAGCCCGCCTGCCGTAAATAGGATTCGATTTGGTCGGGAGTGAAGTACTCGAATTGCAGGGGATTGTTCGGTATCTCGCCCCAATTTGCGACAATTCGCCTGTCAAATTGCGTCGACCCCAAAAGACACATGACGAGAACGCCTCGCGGACGCAAGATATCGTGAATTCGTTGTGTCGTTGCTGCCGCTAGGGAAGGTGGTACGTGGTGGAATACCCCATATCCGAATACTCCGTCACAAGAATTCTCATTCAGGCCAATCTTGGTAACATCCATCCTTGTCGTGTTTAGATCGGGGTATTGCATTTGCGCAATGTTAAGGAGAGGTTGGCAGTAGTCGGTCGCCAATACGTTCATCCCCGTACGTCTCATCTTTTCAGCATCGTGACCGGGACCGCATCCGATCTCCACGATGTCAGAACCTTTGACGCTCGTGAGTAGCAGTCGCCTACAAAAGTCCCTGACATCATCGTCAAATAGTTCTTTCGTTCCTGCAAAATAGTTGTCCGCAGCTTTTTCATACGCCACGCGGTTGCAGGTGGTTATTCTTTTTTCATCATCCATCATTTGCCAACTTGGAATTCGGACTCGAGCGGCCTACTGGAACGTCTAGATAGTGTTCTTTCGCAGTTCACTCTGCCATTAGGTAAAAGTGTACCGAAGCAGCAATGCCCAAGCCCACTGAAATTGGACACCTGACGGGTTAGACGATCCCACTTGCTTCAGATGAAAATTCTGCTCGAACAGTTCGGATCCATGGATGCGAGTGCGTTGTGGACGTTCTCAATGTAGCAGAACACATCGAGGCGTGCTTCTTCAAGTCTTGCGAATTTCTTTTAGCGTTCGTGCTTCAGTAAGCAGAAGAACCGCTCTATCCGAAAGTCTTAAGCGTTTGTTGCTAGTCGCGGCTTGTGTACTGGCAACCTCTGTCACTACGTAGGTACCCAGAAGGGGTGCAGTCAGCCTAGTCCTCGATCAAGCGAGAGCCTGACTTAGGAAATCAAAAGAAACTCGAAAACCCTCGGCGTTTTGCAGGTGTATTGGAGGTTACTAAGACTTCAAGACACTCACTCAACGGAGGGTTTCGAGTGAACGCCAAAGTACGTCGGCAACTGCGAAAACGCAAACGCAAACTGCTACGCCGGATTTCAGTTCAGCATGGGAAGTGGCAGTCTCCCATGATTCGGCCGCTGAATACGAAGATGGAACTCGCCCAGAAGCAGCAGGGCATCGCTTGCGGTGGACTCGCGGCAATCATCCAACTCATCAAAACGCTCAGGTTGCGTGACGAACTCAACCGCGCGGCAAGTGTGCTCAAGCTTCACCTGCCCTACGACGAAGCAGATCACATCTTCAATATTGCGCTCAACTTGCTTGCAGGTGGGACATGCCTCGATCACATCGAACACCGACGCAACGATGAAGCCTATCTCGATGCTCTTGGGGCACAACGCATCCCTGATCCGACGACCGCTGGCGACTTCTGTCGTCGGTTCAGCCACGTGCAGTTGATTGAGGTGATGCAAGCGATCAACCGCGTCCGCCAAACGGTGTGGAAGCAGCAAGATGAGGACTTCTTCGATTGCGCGACGATCGAAGCGGACGGCACGATCGTGGAAACTGCCGCAGAGAAGAAAGAGGGCATCGGAATCAGTTACAAAGGGAAGTGGGGCTATCATCCGCTGGTTGTCACGCTCGCCGAAACCCAAGAACTGCTTTACATCCACAATCGCCCTGGCAACCAAGTCAGCGAACAAGACTCGGCGTTCTTCTACGACCTCGCGATCGAACAATTCAAGAAGGCGGGCTTCCGAAAGATCGTTCTTCGTGGCGACACGGCATTCTCTTCCACTGAACAATTGGATCGCTGGGATGAATCGGGAGTGAAGTTCGTCCTTGGTTACTCGGCCCATCCGAATCTTTGCAAGATCGCCGATTCCTTGCCGAAAAACGCATGGAAACGACTGAATCGGTCCTCGGCAGCGGCGCCGGATAAAACGACACGGGCCAATCGTCCGAAAGTCAAAGAAGCCATCGTGATCGCAAATGGCTACAAGAACAAGCGACTCTGCGGTGAGAGCTACGCCGAGTTCGAGTATCGGCCCACGGCGTGCGAACAATCGTACCGGATGGTTGTCGTTCGGAAAGACATCGATGTAACCAGCGGCCAGCAACTGCTGTTCTCCGAAGAGAAGTACTTCTTTTACATCAGCAATGAATCGTCCAGCGCGGCGCCGGCTCGCGAGATCATCCGTGCGAGCAACAAACGCTGTGATCAAGAGAACACGATCAGCCAGCTTAAAGCCAGCGGCGCACTGAGTGCTCCCCTGGACAGCCTCGAGAGCAATCTCGCGTACATGGTGTTCGCGTCGTTGGCCTGGACATTGAAACTGTGGAGCGGGATGCTGATCCAGGTGAAGGGGAACGAAAGTCAGCGACGAATCCGCCGCGAAACGCGTCACCAAATCATGCGAATGGAGTTCTGGACGTACTTGAACTCGTTGATGCTGATCCCTGCTCAGGTCATCCGCTCCTCACGACGTCGCATCTTTCGACTATTGACGTATCGACCGAGCGTGGAACTGCTGATGACGCTGCACGACCACGTTCGCCGACCACTGCGTTGTTGACGAACCACCCTCGAAGCCGAAGTCTGGATGCTTCGGTCCGCCGCAACGCCTAACCCAAAAGCACACGTGCCATGCGAACCACCATCACGAGCAAGCGACAAACCGGGCCACCGGTCCGTCCCGATGCAGCCGCGAAAATAGTTCAAAAGCGCAATTCACCCTCGCTTGATTGAGGCCTAGTAGCACGACATTTGCGTGGCCACTTCAGTTACGCTGGATCGGGATTGGTGAAAAGTGGCGTCCGTGGCCAAATGCGGGTTTTGGCTTAAACATTTCACGCACTTGGAACGGACGCCATGCTTCAGTCTATCGAAACAGCCGCCACGCTCAATCGGATCATGCGACTTTGCCAGCCAGCCGTACTGGCTCTCTTGCTCAAGCTCAGCTGGCGACTCGCCGCCGCGGTAAGATCGTTTTTCCACGCAGGAGCTTTCACCTCGCTCGACCGATCGCTTCGAACGGCGACTGGAGCGCATTCTGCGGGAGATCGGCCGCGTGATTCTGCAAGTCGCCATACGAGACATCGAATCGGACCGGGCCGCCGATGCGCCAACCAGGATCGTCTGGCAAGGACAATCCTACCGCCGCAACCGGATGACCCAGAAGACGATCGACACTCGCTTCGGCCAGATCACCTTCCGCCGCTGGTTCTTCCAGAATGTCGAGTCGGGCGAGGCGGGGATCGCGCCGCTGGACTTGCGCTTGGGATTGTTCGCCGGCCGCATGACTCCCGCGGCGGCCGAATTCGCCGGACGACTGGCGGCCGACATGCCGCAGCAAGCGGCGCTCGAGGTCCTCCTCGAACGCTTCGCGATTAAGCCCGGCGTGGGCACGCTGCGGCGGGTCGTCGCTGATCTGGCGGAGCGGGTTCGCACGCATCATGACCAGGCGGCGATCGAACGCCTGATCGAGTTGATCGAACAAGCACGTCAAAGCGAGGGAAAACACGAGCCACTGTTGCAAGTCGGCCGCGACGGCGTATTGGTGCAAACCCGGCCCTGCTGGGAGGAGGCGAGTTGCGGCACGCTGGCCGTGTACGATCGCTCGCGAAATCGATTGGGCACGGTTTACCTGGGCGAGATGCCCGAAGCCGACCAGCCCACCATGACTGCTCGGCTGACGCATGTGATCCGCGGCGTATAGACGGGCCTGGGCGATGATGTGCCGAAGCTGCGCTATGTCACCGATGCCGGTTGTCATCCGCAAGCTTACTTTCGCGAGGTGCTCGCGCCGATGGTGCATCCCGTTAGCGGCAAGCGGCTGGAGTGGAGTTGGGGCGTCGATTTCTATCACGCCTGCGAGTATGTCACTAAGTTGGCATGTGCCTTGTTTGGCTCGGGGGAAGAGGCCTCGGCGTGGGCGGCCAAGCAGCGGCGAGTGCTCCGCGAGAAGCTCGGCGGCGTGACGCGGGTGATTCAGAGCGCGGCCCAGCAGAAGCGGCGACGCGGTTTGACGGGAACCAAGAAAGACTACGACTCGGCGATCGGTTACTTGAAGAACTATCGTGAACACATGGACTTCGCGACGTGCCGCCGTGCCGGCGAGCCGATCGGAAGCGGGATCACCGAGGCGGGCTGCAAAGTGATCTTCAACCAGCGGATGAAGCAATCCGGCATGCGGTGGAACCGCTCGACAGGACAGCACATCGTGGACTTGCGGACGGCGTTGCGGGGCGGGTTGTGGAGTTCAATTTGGGATCGGCAATTCAGGGCGTCCGACGATCATGGGCCAATAACCCAGCGACTGACGGATCAACATCGCAAAAACAACCGTGAAACCCTGCTACTTGGATGACTGCACCCCCCAGAAGTGTTGTGACAGGATTCGCGCCTCGGTGCTGGTTTGTTTTGGAGTGATTTCTTGCAGGGCTGTCAGCACTGTATTGGCGTCCGCGAAGTCGTCGGGATGGCGGTTGCAGAGGATTGTCCCTTCTAATCATCTCCGGATGTCCTCTACTGGATTCAACTCCGCGCACGCCGTGGGCAGCCAACCAATTCAATGTTCAGATCCATAGCCAGCGCTCGACTCGCTTTGGCGGTGTGGGGTGAACCGCGGTCAATGAACAACACGAAGTTCCAGCCTCGCCAAGTACGAACCGTTTCCAAGTGCCTGCTCCAAGACTCACCGTTTCAGCGAGTGACGGCCACGGCAATGCAACGGCCCGTACCGACATGGACTGCCGTACAGCGCGGACTTTCGGCGGCTGCCACTGACGGACATCTTGGCCGGTTTGCCGACATTCGACCAGAAGGCTCGCAGCGGGCGTTTAGGTCAGAATCGCGGTATCGCTGAACAACACTGCCGTGCGGCGCCGCCCTTTCAGTCCGCGATATAGCTCCCTTTGGATTGACGCCATATTGGGGCACGGCGTCGCAATACGTATCGCGGACGTTCCTCTACGGTTGTCCGCCGCGGGGTGCTGGATCGGGTGCCAACGTGGCATGCCAGCGACTGAGGCTGTTGACATTGACGCCCACCACTCTCACAATCTGCACAATGGATATCTTTCTACCACAACCCGCAGCGCATCTCGCAGAAACTCTCCACTGTAAGATGGCTTGCGGCTACCGCTATTCTTTTCGCTCATTCGCCTACTGAGAAATTTGTGATCATTTTCTCAGCTGTCCGCAAGTGATGGGACAGGGCAACAATGATACAATGTCAAGAATTGTCCATGTTACGAAGTTGAACAAGAATGATGACTGAAGACTTCCTCATTTCAATTGCCGCAGGTGACTTGGAAAGCGTCAAGATAACGGCGGTCGAGAATCCGAGCTTACTGACTGAAAAGTCATCGGGTGTATCGCCCGTCCGTACGGCTGTTTATAACGGCCAAGTCAAAGTTCTGGAGTGGCTTCTAGGCCAGTTGGAGGAGTTGGACGTTTTTGACGCAGCCGCGACAGGAAGGCTTATCGACTTGGAGTCAAAGGCATCCGAAGATGTGAATGTGTGGTCTGACGACGGTTGGACGCCTCTTCACCTGGCCGCATTCTTTGGTCACGACGAAGTTGTTGAGCACCTGATCAAGCGAGGTGCCAATGTAGACGTTCGATCAAAGAATGATCACGGCAATACCCCGCTGCATGCCGCAATCGCCGGCAAAAAATATGGTGCCGCAGAAATCCTGCTTCAACATGGTGCCCCGATTAATCTGGCCGAGATCACCGGCCTCTTTCCAATTCATCTAGCGGTCCAGGAAAACGATTTGCGCGGCGTTCAACTGCTGCTAAGTTACGACGCCGATCCGGCTGCCTTAACAGGCAATGGACAATCGATGGCGGAGTTCTGTAGCGAATCGCAGCCGTCGCATGAAATAGCTGCTTTGCTTGGAACCTGAATCACCGATAGGAGGTGCGCGATGTCCGGTCAGGGCACAGAGGTTGCGATCATCGGGATGGCAGGGCGTTTCCCGGGCGCATCCGATGTAGAGTCGCTTTGGAGAATCATCGAAGAGGGTCGAGACAGCAGTACGCAGTTGTCCGAAAGCGACCTTATCGACATCGGAGAGCCGCTGAAAAGAATCCGCCCGCAAAATTACGTCCGAAGAGTCTTTTTGCTCGACGACTTTGATTGCTTCGATGCGAACGCATTTGGGATATCGCCTACCGAAGCCCAAATAATGGATCCGCATCACCGTATATTTCTTCAGTCAGTGCAAACGGCTCTTGAGTCCGCTGGATATGACCCTTTTCAATTTGATGGAACGGTTGGAATCTATGGCGGCATGGGCCCGAGCACTTATTTTAGAGGTCGTGTTCCGACGAGTCTTCAGGAAAAAGTCGATGGTCTTCAATTCCTGGTTGCCAATGACAAGGACTACTTGACCGCCCGGGTTGCGTACTTGCTCGGATTAAATGGTCCCTGTGTTACCGTTCAAACGGCTTGCGCGACATCACTAACTGCGGCCCATCTCGCCTGCCGATCGCTTCTTGAGTTTGAGTGTGACTTGGCGCTCGCTGGCGGAGTCTCGATTCGACTACCGCAGCGCGCCGGTTACGTCCCCAAGGAAGGCGGAATCCTCTCGAATGACGGGCGGTGCCGAGCTTTTGATGCCTCGTCCTCAGGCACTGCCTACGGAAGCGGTTGCGGCGTGGTCGTGCTCAAGAGGTTGGATGAAGCGCTTCGAGATGGCGACAACGTCCTGGCCGTCGTGCTGAGCTCGGCAGTCAGCAACGATGGCGCCAACAAGGTCGGCTTTACCGCGCCCGGGGTGGATGGACATATACGTGTAATTCGTGAGGCGATCGAAATCGCCGACATTGATGTTTCGTCAATCGACTATATCGAAACACATGGAACAGGTACTCAATTGGGCGATCCAATCGAGATCGCCGCGCTGGCTCAAACTTACGGAAAATCACAGACTGCAATTCGGCTTGGCAGCCTCAAAAGCAATATTGGGCATCTGGACGCCGCCGCTGGCGTAGCAAGCCTAGTGAAGACGATTCTCGCATTGTGCAAACGGCAGCTTCCTCGATGCGCCAATTACTCACAGCCAAATCCAGAACTCAAGCTGTCCCAAACTCCATTTCGTATTGAGACCGAACCGGTTGAGTGGACCGAATCGACCAGTACGCCGCGGCGGGCCGCCGTTTGCTCACTTGGAATGGGTGGAACGAATGTGCACATGATCGTTCAAGAAGCACCCTGCAGGGAGGTGCAGTCAAGCAGTGCGCGACCAACCCAGCTCATACCTATTTCTGCCGCGTCAGAAGATCAATTAACCTTGGCACAAAACCAATTGGCAGATTGGTTAAGCGATCATCCCAGCACAGATTTAGCCGACGTTGCATTCACGCTGCAGGTCGGACGCAGAGTCCAGGCGTTCAGAAATGTTGTCGTTTGTGATAGTGTCACCGATGCAATCGCAAAACTGACATCACCGGCTTCACCCAACAAAGTCGACCGTCCGACAGAACATGTCGTCTATTCGCTGTCACAGAAAGATGATGTATCGCTGGTTGCCGATGCGCATCTAATGCGGGAACCGTCGATCCGACAATCTCTCGAGGAAGTCCAGCATGCGAGTCAGGCAATCGGAGTTTCGGACTGGCGGGATTCCGAGCGACTTCTGAGCTTCGTTTCGCTGTGGAGTCTTGCTCGACTCTGGGATTCGTGGTCGGTCAACGCCTCTCACTTTGAAGCGGACGGAACGGGTGTCGTTGCGGCGAAGGTCTTGACAGGCGAATTTTCATTGGTGGATGGCGTTAGCAGAATTGTTCAAGGCGAATCGTTTCCTCCCATTACCTGTTGCGCCGCAAGTCCATTGAGACTTGCTGTGGCGGGGATTCAACCCGGCGGTGACGCATTTGACAACCTGCTCAACACGTTGGGAGTACTTTGGAAGTCGGGTTTGGTTGTCAATTGGAGCATGTTTAACAAAGGTCATTCACGACGACGAATTCCACTACCTACTTATCCGTTCAAAAAGCAAAGGTTTTGGATCGAACCCGTCAAGGATCTTTCGGAATCCCCCGCCCAGATCGATCCGCCTCGTTCGTCGAGTCCATCGAGCCGTGAAAGAGCTCGGGATCTTGATGAGGAAGAACCGGCGGAATTGAAGGTCCGTGTTCCAGCTTGGCAACAAGAGTGTAGCAACCGTTGGTTTGCACTGGATTTGTCTGACGCTGACACTTTTGAATGGTTTCTTGTCTCGCCTGCCGAGAATGAAACACTTGTCAGCCAGATTCAAGAACTCGAAGTCTCCGCGACCGTCCTACGGTCACTGGACGAAGAAGGGCTTTCCCGGCTTAGCAACTCATCAGTCCAAAAGCCGTTAATGATCGTATTTGATTGGAGCCGAGAAGATTTTCGGTCGACTGACCAAGGATTCGTGAGTCTTGTTCGAGCTGCAAAAGCACTTGATGGTTTTTCCAACCAAGTTCGGATTTGCGTGATTGCGTCAAACACGTTCAAGGTTGTTGGCACGGAAGCCTGCCGCCCTTGGAACGTTCTTATGGAAGGCGTTGGTCGAGTGCTTCCTCAGGAAGACAAACGGTTCCGTTGCGTGTTTGTGGATGTGACGGACATTACGACATCGGATTGTTGCAAACGCGCGATTGCAATCGCACTGAATCCGCCCGAGGATCGCGTAGTGGCAATTCGTGGAACACAAGTTTTTCGACGTTCTTTTTTCACGATCGATGGTGCTTCCAATTCAAATGGTGAAGTCTTCCGTCGAGAAGGTGCCTATCTCATCACGGGTGGCTTTGGGACGGTTGGATATTCGATCGCGAAGTACCTCGCCGAGAATTTTCAAGCTAGGCTGCTGCTTGCAAGTCGGCACATCGCGGATGCGGAACAACGTTGTGAAGAACTTGCTTTATTGGGCGGCCAAGCTTCTGCCGTGGTCGCCGATGTCAATAATCTTGACTCTCTCGAAACCGCTTTTTCCACCGGATTTTCGAAGTACGGTTCGGTGGATGGTGTGTTTCACTGTGCGGCAACACCTGCTGGAGGTTTCGTTCAAAGAAAATCGATACGATCGATGCTAAGTGTCCTTGAGCCAAAAGTGACCGGGGCACTGAATGTGATCAAAGCCGCACGCAGATTCTCGGCCAAAGACTTCGTAGCGCTGTTTTCTTCCAGCGTCGCAATCTATGGCGGAATTGGTGCGGCCGATTATTGCGCTGCCAACGCGTTTCTTGGAGCGCTTGCTGAGCGCGAAAATCAACCCGCCGATACACCGGTCTGCTGCATCCATTGGGATGCCTGGCAAGAAGAGTCATGGTTGGACGAGGGGCTAAAGCAACACCCGGAGCTTCTCCGTGAACTGAAGCAGCGCCGTGGCACCCATGGGATTTCAACCGAAGAAGCGATTCAGATGATCGAGATCGCAATTAGTGGTCGATTTTCGCAATCGCTCGTGACACGTCAGGACCCAATTCAAGCTGCAAAATGGTATGACGAAGCACTGACAAGGCTTGGCCCGAGCCGCGACGATGAGGTTTCTGCGGTGAGGCCAACACCCAGGCTGGGGACGCGGCAATTAAGTTCAACATTGTGTGAGCTTTATGCGGATACGCTTTCGCTTGATTCGATTCTGGACGATCAGGATGTTTTTCAACTTGGAATGAATTCACTGCTGGCGCTTGATCTCGTGTCACGCATTCGCGACACGACCCAGTCGGACATCCCGATTGGTTGGGTCTTCGAGCACCGAACCGTACGTGATCTTTGTTCTCAGATAGAACAGAATCGCATCGAAAAAGAACTAGCGTTAATGGACGAAATCGAGAGCATGTCTGCGGAAGATGTTCAGGCTGAATTGGGTTCGATCGAGAAGAAGGGGAGTCATAGGTGAACCTTGATGAACGTCTTGCTCGACTCTCCCCAGAAAAACGGCGACTCTATCTAGCCAAACTTGGCAAAGCTCCTGAGCCCGATGATTCGTTAAGCCCGAGATTGGTAGACGACCACACAAGGAAATTGGAATTTAGCGTTTTCCTGTTCGGTGCCGAGAATAGCCAATCCAGTTCGCTCGACTACGATCAAATCTTAAAACTCGGGCAGTTTGCGGATCGAAACGGGTTCCGCGCCATCTGGACACCCGAGCGGCATTTCCACTCCTTTGGTGCTTCCTATCCCAATCCAGCCGTCCTTGCTGCGGCGCTGGCGGGTTGCACTACCCGAATCGAATTGCGCGGCGGAAGCGTTGTGGTACCGCTGCATGATACGTTGCGCATCGCGGAAGATTGGGCGCTAGTAGACCGAATCTCCAATGGAAGGGCAGCGCTGGCGTGCGCTTCGGGTTGGCATTCAAAAGATTTCGTGCTCGCCCCTGAGAATTACAAAGAACGGCGCCACATCGCTTACGACGCGATCAACCAATTACGGAGTCTTTGGAAGGGGCAATCCGTAATTCGAAACGGTGTGGACGGTCAAGAGACGGAGGTCAGAGTTTACCCGAGACCAAAACAGGAAATGATTCCAATTTGGTTGACGTCCGCGGGCACCGTACAAACCTTCCGTAAAGCGGGTGAGTTGGGGGTTAACGTGCTGACATCGCTCATCGGGCAGAGTGTCGACGAACTGGGTAAAAAGATTCAGTTGTACCGAGAGGTACGAGCGAAAAATGCTATTTCCGGTCCCGGCATCGTCACGGTAATGCTGCATTGCCTTCTGTCAACTAATGCAACGGATGCGTTGCGGACAGCAAGAAATGAGCTGCAGAATTATCTGCTGTCGAGTCTGGAATTGGGTGCATCTCCAGATCATGACCTTTCGGCGCGATTGAGCGAGGCGTCGCCTCACGATGTGCAGCCAATTTTGGATCGGGCAATCGACAATTTTTTTGCAGACGCCTCGCTTATTGGATCGATCGATTCTTGTGGCAAAGTCCTTCAAACGCTGGAAGATGTTGGTGTCGACGAAATCGCTTGTCTTGTTGACTTTGGCCCACCATTGGAAAGCATTATTGACAGCCTTCGCATGCTTTGCGAACTCATCGCCGAGCTTTAGGATTTGCGTTTGTTGTTCTCCAATGCGCGCTGTTTCCTGTACTGTGCTCGACGGCCGACTCGATGTTGCGATCTTTCTTCCTCGCTCGATCCCAAATCGGACAAGCCTAATTCTGAAAGCCTCTTGGCTAATTGCCGAATGCTGGGGTTGCTGAACATTTCGGCGACGGAGAAATCGATCCCCATAGCGTGACGAATTTCGCGATGAATCCGGACAAGTGTCAATGAATCGGCGCCCGCTTCAAAAAAGTTCCTTGTCCAATCGAGGGATGACGTTCCAAGATGCTTGTTCACAATATCTGAAATCATTTGGTGGTGGAAATCCGCGCGTTGGAAATCCGTGTTGGAGTCGGTGGTGTCCAACGTGGAATAGAAACGGTCGTCGAAATCGCTGGGGATCGGCAGTGTGGACCTGTCGATTTTGCCATTGGCAGTCACGGGAAACGAACTCATCTGAAGCACGCAAGCTGGCCTCATGTAATCGGGTAGCGTTTCGCGCAAGTAGCGGGAGACTTCTTCCGATACGTCGTTGAAAAGTTCGCTTTTGGTGACAACAGATGTTGTCGGTTTGGTCGCATGCGAGTTGGGCATTCCGGAAAATACGGAATGAAGAAACGCCTCGCCGTCGTTTAGACGGAAATCACTGCGAATTACTTCGAAGTCGACGCTCGCGACTTGGCAAGTTCCTAGTCCCGATTTCTCAGCGGCCAAGTCGACCAGCTGTGTCATCAATCCAGCTTCAAGTAGCGCAAAGTCTCGAGCCGCGTCCCGATATTTTGCACGGAGTCGATTCATATCGGCGACAAAGTAGATCGTCATCGCTGCTGAATCAAAGGCCGGTCGATTTTCGGGCCAATGGATGCTCGAAGAAATCGACGAGCCACTGCTCCGCCAGCAGAGCTGGTGTTGTTTGGGGTCGTACAAATACACTCCATCGGTCAGAGTGTCCGATTGCTGGCCGTTCAGATGGATAAATATACTTACCGCATACAGTCCGCTTGCCGACGCATAGCGATACTTCCAATGTCCATCTTGCTTGTTACACGCAAGTGGTTCCAGCAGCGAACAGACTTGCTTTAACGTCAAAGGTGACGAGTCGAAAGTACGGTGACTTCGCCGGCAAATCCTATTGTCTTGACGGTGACTGCCCGTATCGGCGTGGAGCGAGATCGGCGGTCGGTCAGAAATGCTCAACCCATCAATCGGCTTGTCGGCCAAGGTGCTAGCAGTGATATAGCCGACGATCGATTTTCGGGAGTTCCTCTCGACAACGCGTGCGATCGCGCTTGTCACACCTGGAATCCTTTGAAGAGCCAGTTCGATCTCGCCGAGTTCGATTCGGTGGCCGCCTATCTTCACCTGATCATCTTCACGTCCAATGATCTCGATCGTGCCATCGGCGTGGTATCTCCCCAAGTCTCCTGTCCGGTAGATGGTTCGTTGATGGTCAGAAGACGTGATGAAACTGCGTTCGGTGGCGACAGGGTCATTCCAATACCCAGACGATAAACTAGCACCGCTTATGTAAATCATTCCACTAACCCACGGTGGGCAAGGCTTCAGGTCTTCATCCAATACCTCGACGACTTGCCCTTCGAGCGAAGTTCCGTAGGGTATGCTTACCCACTTGGAATCGATGTCTCCAATCTCGAAGAAGATGGACCAGATACCGGCTTCGGTTGCGCCTCCCAAAGAAATCACCCGTGCTGACGCGTTGTGACACTTGATGCGATCGGGCAATGACAGTGGAATCCAATCACCGCTCAAAAACACTAGTCGGAGGCTGGAATCCAACGCAAACTCGTCGTCGCATTCGAGAAGCATCTCCATCATCGCTGGAACCGTATTCCAGACCGTCACGCCTAATTGATTGATCAAGTCGCGCCAATGCGCGGGGTCTTTGCGACGATCTGCATTTGGGTACACCAATGTACCGCCTGCCCCAAGTATCCCAAAAATGTCAAACACCGACAGATCAAAACTCGCCGACGACAGTGCCAAGACGCGGTCGTTCGATGAAATACCAAACTGCTTTACAATCGTGTTGACGGTGTTCAGCGCCGCCCGATGATCCATCATGACGCCCTTTGGCGTACCCGTTGATCCCGACGTAAACATCACGTAGGCAACATCGAAGTCCGATGTTTTCGCAACGAAGTTGGCCTTGCTCGCGGGTTTGTCTTGAATTTGCACAAGGCGAACGTCCGCCGGCATCCAATGTAGATCATCCGGCTCAGACATCGTGACCAGCGTATCCACCTCTCCTATCTGAAGTATCTTTTTGATTCGCTCCTTGGGTTGTGTGCTGTCAATTGGAAGGTAGGCGAAACCCGCTCGAAGAATCCCGATGATTGCAACGACCTGCTTCCAACCGGGCTTGCAAAGAACGCCAACCAGTTTGCTATTGGTCGTGTGAGTTGACGTGACGCTTTGGGCAATCGAATCGGCAAACGCCAGCAACTCCCCGTAAGTTAACGATCGATCTTGCGCAATCACCGCTGTTGCGTCTGGGGTGCGTCGCGCCCAATCAACAATCGGTTCCTCAAGCCTTCCCGTCGCAGCATCGTCACATTGATTCGCTTGCAGTGCAAATCCCGGAATCAGTTCCGCCGCCGTCAAGTCCCAAGCACTTTCGTCTTCCGCCAGTCGTTTAAGCGAACGGATGTACTCCTCAAACATCTTATCGATCATCCCAGCAGGAAACGCCTCGACGAGATGGTCCCATCTTATTCCCAGCCCGCGATCATCCTCTGATACTTGGTGATCCAAAAGCGTCTGCGGACTTTGAGTGATTCCGTGAATCAAATTTCCGATCGGCGATCGATCAGGGTATTGCTCTCTGGAGTGCAGCGGAAGCGTGCTGGTAAATACAAATGGAATGGGCTCATACTTGCCAAGCATGGCAGCACGCGCTCGCATGACTTCGACGCCGTTAAACAGATTGTGATCAAGATCATCGAGGAAAGATTGTTGGATGGATTGCGCCTCGGAACGGAAACTTTGTTCCTGATTTGAAATAGCAACGAGGGTCAAGCAGGTGAAATCCCCTACCAGGTTTTCCAACTCCGAGTGAAGTGGAAGGCAGTTGTACGTCGTGACATTGATGGTGAATGACTGACTTTCACTCCATCGCGAAAGCACCATCGCGTACACCGAAAGCAAGAATCCCGAAGGCGTTAGGCCTGATAGCGCAGCTCGCTTCTTCAGTGCGATCCAGAGGTCATGATCTAACGTGTGATTACGTCTCTGGAAAGCTGTCGAACTAAGATTTTCAAGATCACCGGCCAGCGGCAGCTTTGGCGCCGAGGGAAGGTTTGGAAGCTTCTTCAGCCAATAGTCACGTGAAGATTGAAAGAACGGAGTTTGCCGTAAGGCGCGTTCGGCCAAAACGTAGTCTCGAAACGATACGGATGGTCGTCGCGGTTTGCGTGTTTCATCAAGGTAGAAGGCCTCCAAATCCCTTCCTAGGATCGCAAGGCTGTCGGCATCAACAATGAGTAGGTCAATGCTGAGATGGATGTGGCAGATTCTGTCGGAAAGCCGCGTGATTCGGACTTCAAATAGAGGCCACTGGGCTGTATCGAAACTTTGCTGGCCAATTTCTTGGCGAGTCGATTCAAGGAACTTTTGGGCCTCGTTCTCGGAGAGACTTGAGCAGTCTGTGACTCTAATTTCGTACTTGGGAACTTCTGCAAGAATCTTCTGACTTCCGTTGGGCAGAATGATTGCTCTCAACATTCCGTGTTGTTCAATTAGCGAGTTGACCGCCGACTGCAGGCGAATGGTCTTCAAATCGGTAGATTGAAACTCGAGGTAGGCATGCGCAGGAAGGTTTCCAAGCAACATACCTTTCTCGCGTCCTACCCAATAGGCTTGCTGGATGTCGGTCAGAGGGAACGGATCGAACTGGCGCTCTACGTCGGGTGTAATCAACGGCAACGAATCGAATTCGACGGAATTGGAGTCTTTTAGGTGGTCGATTTTGCCTGCAAACTCTCGAACCGATTGGTTCTCAAAGAGCATTCGCAGCGGAACGTCCACCTTGAGTGCGCGTCGGATGCGTGCAATGGCACGCGCTGCGAGAATGGAATGACCTCCGATTTCGAAAAACCGAGACTGTGCTGTCAGGTTTGAAACGCTTAAGACGTCTTGCCAAATACCGGCAACGATTTCTTCGGTCGCGGACAGTTTTTCATTCGTGCCAAGATCTTCGTTCTGTAGGTGAGCAGAGAACTGAGCCAATGAATTGCGATTCGGTTTGCCGCCTGAGGTGCGCGGTATCGCGGGTAGATGTGAAAACGCCGAAGGGATCATATAGGGCGGTAACGAAGCCGCCAACTCTTCCCTCAGATACTTGCCGGGGATCGGCGCCTGGTCCTTGGTTTCGTAAAACGCGACGAGAGTCGAATCTTCGGCATTGACTTGGGCGGTGCGCACGACAGAGGCAAGCACATTTGGGATTTGTTCGATCGCTCGTTCGACTTCTTGCGGTTCAATTCTGTATCCGTTTACTTTGATCTGCAAATCACTCCGGCCGTGATACAGAAGGCTCCCGTCGGATAATCTCGATGCAAGATCTCCGGTTTTGTACAACCGTCCGCCGGGTTCGTTGCAAAATGGGTCCGGTACGAACGCGCTGGCCGTCAAGTCGGGACGGCCAAGATACCCCAGAGAAACACCCAGACCTGAAACGTATAACTCACCAACCGCGCCAACGGGAAGTTCCATTCCTTCGTCAGACAAAACGTAGCAGCAAAGACCCTTGATGGGGCACCCAATTCTTGTTCCCCACTGGCGAAAAGAATCGCTTTCATCTGTTTCATGAAAGGTGACATGGACCGTCGTCTCAGTGATTCCATACATATTAATGACTCGCGCACGATTGGGTCTCGCGAGCTTGAACCACTTCGCCAATGAGTGGACTTTTAGCGTCTCTCCTCCCAGGATGGTGTACCGAAGCGAGGTGATTGCCTCGCTTCCTTCGGCGTGTAAGTGGCTGACCAAAGATTCAAAAGCCGATGGAGTCAGATTGAGAACGGTGATTTGTTGGTCTGAAATTGACTTTGCCAGCAAGTCGGGTGAACGAGCCTTCCAACGCGACGTCACCAACAACCGGGCACCGGAAATCAACGCGCCCCATATTTCCCAAACGGAGAAATCGAAGCTCAATGAATGACATAGCGTCCAGCGGTCATCGGTGCCCACATCAAACTGTTCAAGTGCGGATAGAACAAGGCTTGAAAGATTTTGATGGGTTGTCAGCGAGCCTTTGGGCCGACCCGATGTTCCCGACGTGTAGATGATGTAAGCAAGCGAATGCGGGTGTATCGTGGGTTTGAAGCCACTGGCGGGACGAGCCGAATCAAAACGGTCAAAATCACCTGCGTATATCAATTCGATTTCCAGATTCGATTCAAAAGCCGACGCAGACGTATCGTCAACTACGACATGTTGGCACCCCGCATCGTCCAGGATGAAACTCTTTCTTGCGGGGGATTCGTCTGGATTGATCGGTACGTATGCGGCTCCCACCTTCCAAATTGCCAAGATTGCAACGATTGCATCCTTTGTGGGCTGAAGGCACAAACCGACTCGGCCTTCGGGACCGATTTTTGCCAGCGTCAATTGTCGTGCAAACTGGCACGCCTGCCGTTCGATTTCTGAATACGTCACCTCATGTTCAGTCTCCGAAACTACGGCGATGTTGTCCGGATGCTGCAATGCCAGACAACGAAATCGTTCATGAATGGGTTGGAATTCATGACCGGATCCACTGTTGGAATCATCATGAACTTTCGGAAGCAGCCCGCACTCGGCCGGTCCGATCGAACGGTGCGGACCGATTGGGTCGTTGGCGGCTGCCTCTACAATCGATCGGTAAGTTTCAGCTAACGCATTGATTTCCGAGTCAGCGATCTTTGACCTGTCATAGGTAAGTAGAAGTCGAATCCGATGCTCGTCGATATCTTTGCGAAAGCTAACGACAAGCTTAAAACTCGTTGTCTCCTTGGTTTCGTTGGACAATACCTCTAATTCGGGAAATCGATCTAATCGCTGATAAACGTGATAGTGCGTGAAGTAAAAGATGACATCCGAAAGAGGCGAGTCGGGAAACATCTTTTTGATATCGGCGATTGGAAACAGGCTATGCGAAAGCGCCTCCTGTTCGCCGTCAAATGCCCGTTTGGCGAGATCCGCCCACGAACAATTTGAAAGATCAAGCGAAATGGGCACCGAGTTAAGAAAGAGCCCAGCTACCGCGTCACCGCCTGGAATCGTCCAGCGACCACTTCCTGTTACGCAAGAACTAACTCGGTTCATGCCCGATAGCACCGACAAAGCTTTGAAGTGCAATGCCAGAAGCGTGCTCTTCATCGGAGTCTTGATTTGTTCACTCAGTGATTCAAGCTTCTCCGAAATTAGCCTTGGAATATCAACTTCGACAGTGTGGTGTTGCCCCTCGGCGACGAGGGCGTGTCCCATTCGCCATCGCGATCGCGGCAGCCTCGCGAACGGAGCGTCAGAGATCTTTTGTCGCCAAAACTCCTCGGAGTCTTGACGCTTACGCGCAACCATTTCTTCCTTGACAAAATCGGCGAATCGATGGCTTGTGCATTTGTGTGTATGCAACTGCTCGCCACGCATTCCAGAGAGGTACGATTCCGCCAATTCGGTGATCAGTGTTGCGTCGCTCCAACCGTCAAGGATGGCGTGATGGAAACTAAATGTAAGGTGAAACCGACTAGAATCACAAATGTGAACGATGATGCGTGCCAACGGAGGAACGTTGATGTTAAAACCTCGTTCACGCTCGCGGTCCAATGCTTCCAAGACGACTTGCTGTTGTCGGTCCGAGCTCTCGTCTCGTAGATCGAACACTTCAAATGGACAATCAATCGATTTGTGAATCCGTTGCGTGGGAGGATCGGAACTCATGTCGAATGAGGATCGCAACACTTCGTGACGCTCAAACAACTTGATGACTTCAAGCTCCATCGATTCCACGTCGATTGGTGCTTGCAAGTGGTAGCTCACAACATCGTGGTAGATTGGATCACTTCGGTCGAGTTCACGGTGATAAAGCATGCCTTCCTGCATCGAGGTCAGCGGGTAAACGTCCTCGAACTCTCCCAGGCGAAGATGTGGAACAAGTTCGCCCGGCCCGACCGCTTGTTGTGCCGTTGAATCGATCGTCGCTTGCGCCGCTAATTCATTCAATACGGGAAACTGCATCAACTGCGCTAACGAGAATTGGATACCTTGTCTTGCAGATCGCGAAACAACTTGAAGAGCGCGAATGGAGTCGCCACCGATTGCGAAAAAGTCGGAATCGGCAAAAACGAGACTGGTATCCAGAACCTCTTTCCAAATCTCGATTAGTTCTTCTTCGAGTTCGCTGACAGGTTCTGCTCCGCCCTTGGAGGGTGCACACATTTCGGCGAGCTGGTTTCGATCACTTTTTCCTGACTTGGTAAGGGGAACTCGTGCAATGACACGAAAGTTCGTCGGAATCATGTAGTGCGGAAGACGCTCGCTCAAGAAACGAACCACCTCCTCTTGAGTAATTTGAAATTCCGTGTCTTGGTTCTTCGGAACGAGGAACGCTTCGATTCGGGTGATTCCTGCCGCATCGTTTACAGCAACATTCACAGCATCGACAAATGGGGGCATCTGTCGAAGCGCCGAGTCGATTTCCTCCAACTCAATACGATAGCCTCGAACCTTGACTTGGTTGTCAGCTCTTCCGCAGTACTCGATTTCGCCGGAGGGGGAACGTTGGACCAAATCTCCCGTCCGATACATCCTCACCCCAGCCTCTCCTCGAAACGGATCGGGAAGAAATGATTCCGCCGTCCGCGCCGGATCTGCCAAGTACCCGCGAGCGACACATAAGCCTCCGACATACAACTCGCCCAAAACACCAGGAGGCACGGGGTAACCCATCGAATCGAGTATGTAGATCGACGTGTTTGCGATTGCGTCCCCAATGGGTATTCGTCCTTCACTTGTCCCCTGAATCGATTGGCTGCTGCAGCCAACGGTCGCTTCGGTGGGGCCATATTCATTGACGATTTTTAGCTGTTTGTTGAGTTGAACCAAATCGCGAACGTGATGCCAATGGAGCGGCTCGCCACCCAAAACGAAATGGTTCGTGTTGCAGGCCAGTGTTTTCGCCGGGGTTAGCGACAAGAGGGCGCACAGATGACTAGGCGTCATCTTGATGAAACGAAAGTTGCGATTTCCAAGCGTCTCGGCGATGCATTCGATTGAATCGATGCGAGTCGGAATGGTGACTGGTTCACCTGTGATCAGTGGTACAAATAGAGAAGTGACGGTAAGATCAAATCCTAAAGAGCCAACCAATATTGACCCGTGTCCCGAAGTACCTTGGCACTCGTTTTGAAACCATCGCAAATAGTTGGCCACTGCCCCATGCGAAATCATGACGGGTTTTGGAGTGCCACTTGACCCGGAAGTAAGCAAGACATACGCCAAATGATTAGGCGAAATTAGCTGATTCGGTCGATCCAACCGAGGTTCGGAATGCGTCCACTGAAAAACATGCGTTTTCGAGATCTTGAGAACCGACGGAATCGTTGAAGATGTGGGTTGACCAATCCTGCGGCAATTTGCGGCAGCAAGGCTTCGGGCGATTCGCTCGGTTGGAAGGGAATCGTCGATCGGCATGTAAGCACCGCCGGCCTTCATCACCCCCAGCATCATCGCAATTGCCGTCGCCGGATTCGATAAGGAAACACCAACACATTCCTCCGTCTGTAATCCGTCATCAATGAGTTCGCGCGCAATTGAATTGGCGAATGCTTCGAGCTCTTCAAACGTGATTTGACGATCACCCTGGATGATCGCAATTTCATTGCCAAATTTATCTGCTGCACCTTCAAAAAGCTCGTGCAAAAGCTTCGTCTCTTCTTTGGTAGCCAATCCGTGCCTGATCGAGCAGGCCTCTACTCCCGCGAAGACCTCGAACTGAGATCGATTTGAATCGGCGAAATTGATGCTATGTGAAAGAGCTTGTTCAAATTGAACCAGTAGTCGGTCTAAGTCGTTTTGCGAGGCAAGATCATTCGCACCAGTGACTTCTAGCCGAAATGAACTCTCGAAGTGAAGCACTGTGAGACGTAAATCGAACTTGTCTATGATTCCACAAAGATTCAATACAAAATCGGCATCTTCACGACAATCATGATACTCGAAAACGTACGGCAAGTATCTTGATCCCGTTCCATCGAGAACTCTGTCCATGTCGAAGAAGTGTTGAAGATTCTTCGACCGGTTTAGTTCCAACTCACAAGTCTGAAGCCACTCTCTGAATTCGATTGACTTCGCGTTGCACGACCGAACCGGAATATACTTTGAAAGAGGACCAATAACGCTGTTTAGTTCCTTGTAGGTTCGCCCGTTGGCCAGAAGTCCAACCTCACCGACACCATATACTTGCGAAACCAGAAAACTCCAAATGCCGAAAAACAGTGTTTCGTGGGTTATCCGAATCTTTGTAACTGCGGAACCAAGCTGAGAGTCGAGTTGACCGTCAATAACATGCTCTGCATGTCGGATCTGGCTAGCTGAAGCGATCTCTGATCGGGTAGGAGTGAGATTGCCTTGCTCGCGTTCATGGAAAAGCGGCAAGTTGAACCAATCCCATGATCTCCTGCCCGTTTCGGATCCCTCTAGTTGATTAAGTTGCTTCCGCCATTCAACAAAATCAGAGTACTGTAGACCGTTTTGCTCCAGAACCTCACCTCTGAAGATCGCACAAATCTCCTTGGCAATTAGTCTGACTGTCTGAAAATCGCCTTTTGCACTTGGCAACGAAATAGAGAGCTCCCAATGCGAAGAAAGTATAGATTGAGAAAAATAGACTTCGAAACTCTGATGCTCCATTGCTACCCCTGGTGGAGTAGGTCGGGAGCGGGGCAATTCGCTGACGAAGGCCGAATCAGTAACACACTGATCTCGACTATCTGCTCGCCCACGGCCAGTATTCCGTGAGATCAGAATGGGGTACCGTGAGGCGACAGTTTGAACAGCGCGTTCGAGTCGACAGCGATCAAATTCGTCTAGAACACGAAACACACCTACAATAGGGGGCGAGGTATTCTCTGAGGCCCAACATTCAAGGAGCGAGTGCTTTTCTTCCTCTGCCACGAGAGTCTCCGATGGCCGCTTGGGGTGATATTTGAGTTGTCCACATAAGGCTGTGTTTTAGGGCTAACTGCAGGCGGTGTTCGTCAATCCGCCAAAACGCCGCGAGTGGTGCGAATGGTCTCGACGTTTTGCACTCGTGAGCGTGCCAAGCTGACTCGACAGAAGTCCACTCGCAACATCTTGCTAGCGATTGCGTCTGTTGGACGGCGAGTCGAATTGTCCCATGGTACGTTGCGGTAATCAACCGACAACTCGTCGGCATTTGCATCCCAACTTCGAAATGCGACAACGTAAGCCGGATGTGGAGATGATGGAATGCAAGCAGCTGATGTTCGACCAAACGTTGCGCATCTGTGGCTTCTGGTGTGCCAGACGTCATGCACGTGACTCTTAGGACGAAACATCCAGTCACCAATCTGTTTGGTCGCGAGAAACGATTTGAGGCGACTCGTCGTAGCAACACTCCGGGATTTGTATATCATCGTCTTCCGGTCGTGACACCGGGATGCGCGAATGGCTGGCCCAGTCGGTTTTTCGACAGATACGTAGACGCCTACGCTCACCCTTCAGTTTGGCCTGCGCCCCACATCACGGCCGTAGATGCTTGACATCTGGACAACCCAGGACGCGCAGGATCATCCGTTTGACACGGCAAACCAAAGGTTATTGCTACAGCATTCGATCGTGGTAGATAGAGCTTTGCTGAATGGAACTACTTCGCGTGCGATGACCTGAAAGTGCTCAGAGTCTGAGTCCGCGGCAATCGAGACATGATATCTGCCTGGAAACGACAATTCAGCGAATCGCCACGTACCTCGGCATCTGCGGCCGTAAAAGCTGATCCTGGGCGGCACGCTATCGTTTAGTTCAATGGCGAAACTATCCAGCAGGAGCGAGAGGCCGAACCCGGTAGCCTTTACATATGCCTCTTTTAGTGTCCAATAGCGGAAGAATCGATCACTCATAAACTCGGGTGGCTGACGGATGACATCATTGGCTTCAGGAGGTGCAAAGTAGCGTTTGGCGAGATCCATGATGTCCAGATCACTCGTGACGTCTTCAACATCGACTCCAACACTCTTGCTTGATGAAACGGCACAAACAACCATTCCTCGCGAATGGGACAGATTGAATGACGGACAAGGTACCGCTGGCACTTTGACATAGGGTCTACCAAACGGGCCTTTCGCGAAACGCCACTGCGCAGGTCTTACTGGAGCGTATTGGGACAGAACCCATCGCTGAAGTGCACGCGCCACGAGCGCCTCGACGCGTAAATGCTGCAAGCGAAATCTTTCAACCGCAGCACGTTCTTCCGGCGTGATGATCTGCCAGTAAGTGTCGATAATATTAGCCAGGTCGAGTCTGTTTGTGTCCACGTACCACACTTCGACAACCCCAGTCGGGCAATTGCGTAGTGATGAGCAGGAGTCGAACTCATTCACGACAGACCTCCTACCTTTGACCTAAGACGGTAATGCAAGAATATAACATAGCCCGGCGTCGGAACTGACGTGCCCCCACGGGTGATACCACAGTTTAATAGAGAGTCTCGCTTTTTTCAGCCTTGGGCGTTCCCTGGAGCGTAGCGACAGGGAACGAACGAGGCTGAGTCGATTCTGGTGCCGGTGGCCGATAGCCCAGTGAGCTATGCGGCCGGATCGTGTTGTACTCCTTCCGCCAGCGTTCGATCAGCACCCGTGCTTCGGTCATTGTGTCGAATATTTCCAGGTTCAGCAGTTCGTCCCGGAGCTTCCCATTGAACGATTCGATGTAGCCGTTTTCCCACGGTGAACCGGGCTCAATAAACAGCGTCTTCACATCGACCTGCTTCAGCCAACACCGAACTCGCTTGGCGGTAAACTCTGGGCCATTATCGCTGCGGATGTAATCGGGAACACCACGTGTCACAAACAAGTCGCTCAGACGCTCCAGAACATCTTCGCTGTTGAGTCTGCGGCGTACATCGATCGCCAGGCATTCCCTCGAATACTCATCGATCAATGTCAGCATCCGGAAAGCCCGGCCATCATGAGTCCGGCAATGCACGAAGTCATAACTCCAAACATGATCTTTGTAACACGGCCTGAGACGCACGCACGAACCATCATTGAGCCACAATCGTCTCCGTTTTGGCTGTTTTTCAGGCACTTTCAGTCCCTCTCGTCTCCAAAGTCGTTCAACCCGTTTGTGATTCACACTCCAGCCATCCTCTCTCAACATCGCAGTGATACGTCGATATCCGTACCGACCATACTGCGTGGCCAACCGCACCATCTCCTTCACCAGACGAGGTTCATCATCGGGAATGTGCTGTTCTCGACGTTGCGTGGAACGGGATTGCCCCAGGACACGGCAGGCTCGTCGTTCCGAGACCAATTCGTGACCCAGGGCGTCACGCACGTAATTCACCGTCCGGCGTCGTTTGGTTGGCAGCCCGTTCGGGCTTTTGGCTGTGAACAGTGTAAAGAATTCATGATGACAAGGAATTGAAGAGACAAGCTGCGAAGCAGCACCGAGGCGTCTTCTTTCAAGATCGCTTTGTCCAGCTCCGCTTCGGCGAGTAACTTCTTCAAACGGGCGTTCTCCTTTTCCAGGTCCTTGAGTCGCTTGGCTTGGCCAGTCCGAACGCCGCCATATTCCTTCCGCCACTTGTAATAAGTCTGCTCGGAAACGCCGAGCTTCTTGCTGGCCTGAGGGATCGTCAATCCCTGCGAAAGATGAACCTCTGCTTCACGGAGCTTGGCAATAATCTGTTCTGGTGTGTGTCGAATCGTGGGCATGATTGTGCCTCCTTCAATTGTATCCAACCCGAAATCCTATAATTCCGGGTGGACTCGGTTAAAGGGGGCACGTCAACTGGGCTGTGTTTCGTAGGGTGCTCTCTGTAATTCCGCCGGGCGTGTATTTCCGCATGCTGTTCGTGGGCTATTTCGAAGGGATCGATAGCCAACGCGGGATTGCCTGGCGGTGCGGCGATTCGCTCTCACTGCGACAGTTCCTGGGCTACACCTTGAAAGAAGCCACGCCCGACCATTCCAGCCTCACGCGGGTTCGCGACCGCTTGAGTCTGGAGGTTCACGAGCAAGTCTTCGCCTGTGTTCTGGCGGTGGCGGAGAAGCATCGGTTGTTGGTGGGTCGGACGGCCCTCGTCGACTCCACGACCCTGGAAGCCAACGCGGCCATGAAGAGCATCGTCCGCAAAGACACTGGCGAAGATTGGCAAGCCTATTTGAAACGCTTGATGCAAGAAGCCGGCGTGATCGGTGAAGACGACGAACCGACGGAGGAGGAACTTCGGCGGTTCGACAAAAACCGCAAGGATAAGAAAGCGAGCAACAAGGAGTGGGGGTCCCGGACGGACCCGGACAGCCGGATCACGAAGATGAAAGACGGCCGCACGCACCTGGCTTATAAAGCGGAGCATGTGGTCGATGCTGACAGTGATTTGCTGTTGGCCGCGACGGTTTATCAGGCCGATCAAGCGGACACGGAGACGCTGCTTGAGAGTTTGCTGATCGCTCAAGTGTTTCTGATTATCTCGCAGCAAGAGCCGAAGCGGATCGAAGACGCCGTGGCGGACAAGGGCTATCATAGCAACCAGGTATTAGCCGATTGTGCCGCTTGCCACGTGCGAACCTATCTCCCCGAACCGAAACGCAAGAAGCATCGTTGGACGGACAAGCCAGCGGCCTGGCAAGTCAACTATCGCAACAACCGTCGCCGCGTGGAAGGCGAGCGGGGTCGACAGCTGAGCCGCCAACGCAGCGAGATGATTGAACGAAGTTTCGCTCACGTATGCGAAACGGGGGGAGCCCGACGCACCTGGCTCAGGGGACTCGAGAAAATCAACAAACGCTATCAGATTCAGACGGCAGCGAGAAATTTGGGAGTGATGATGCGTCGATTGTTCGGAATCGGCAAGCCGCGGGTGCTGCAAGGAGGCCCTGCGGCCGATTTGGCCGCGTGTTTTTCGTGTTGGACGGCCTTCGTCGCCTCATGCAGTCCCTCTTTGCTATTAAAACGCCGAGAACACCATCGGTCGAGCTTCGCAAAAACTCCACACATCGTCCTCAGCATTTAAATCATCAAGTCAAACAACCCAATAGTTCAACGGGCTGCTAGGTGTTGCTAAGGTGGCTCAATCACACGCTGAGGTTTCTCAGAACCTGTAGTTTCTCGCTTGATTGAAACCGGCATAGTTGTGGATACGACGATTGCTATTTCAACTTTTCTGCGAGGTTGCATAACTCGTTTTTGTGCGATGGGTTAGCTCATTTGAGATCGAGCTGGACATTGTTGCTTTCGCAGAAAATGGCCGTTACACGAAACTCTTTTCGCCAATTCGAGCTTGGGTGTCGTCTGGTCCAAGAGAATTGTCAACCTTTCAACTGTATTCAAATCTAAACTCCGAGGAGAATCGAACGTGATTGATACAACATCTTCTACCGAACAATCCTCTGGATTTTCTATGGACACACTTGGCGGGCGCGTATTGAAGGCGGCCCAGGATGCGGTTCACCTCGATAATGAACGGCAGCAAGCCGTGATGCACGCATTTGACCAAACCATGGAACTGTACCGCAATCGCTTCATTTCATTCGTGCTTTATAGTGAGTGGGATCGCATTTTCAGATGGCGAGATGCAAACTCCCAACTGACCTACCAGCCATCACTGAGTGCCGCCGTGGAAATGCTCCGGTCCATGAGATTGCTCAGGCGAGTCAGGAACGGGATTCTATTGAACGACCTGATGGACGTCCGCATGAGTTCGGCGGAGTACTTTTCTGCGGTCAACTCGATCCAAAGTTGCATCTCTGCTCTGGAGCGTACGAAGGAACCCTACATCCTGATCACCCATCTCCATGATCAGTACAACGTCGGTTTTCACTTTGGACGAATGAAGGCGGAAGTTGCTGTAACCAAGATGGCGGAATGCATCGGCAGCAGTCTTCAGACCAGCCTTGATCCAAACGGTAAGGTCATGGGTGGCGACGAGGGTGTCTTTGTTGGATGCCTGGATTGCCGCGATGCCGATAATGGTTTGTGCGATTCCTGCTATGAAAAATACATGTAGGAGCGCGGCGGATCCCTCGCGAACACTTGTCGTTTCCAAAGTTGACAAGAGTCGAAAACCAAAACGAATCGCTGCCGACTGTCCCTGATAGCTAAAGAAAACCGGCGGGCTGGGCCGCCCGAAGGCGACCCAGCGTCATGCCGATTGCCTGCACGAGTCAGTTGTCAACGTCGGCGGTTGCGTTGTCTGCGGCGACGTCCGACGTGGAAGCCTTTGCGGCTGCCTTCGCGTTTTCCTTGTCGATAACAGTACCAGCAGAATGCTGCCAGCATTGCC
>NZ_SJPF01000001.1:777233-779733 GCF_007859755.1 Blastopirellula retiformator
AGATGGAACTCGGGCAGGTTCAACGGAGCCAGCCGATCACTCCATGCCCGTACATGACCGCCACCAAAGGGAATGAAGATCAACTTCCCAAGTGCTTCAAGCTCAGCCAGGTTGGGGAGTGACGGATCAGATTGATGAAGAATGGGGGAAATTCGCCGCAGAAACTCGATGTCGTTGACCCCTTCCACGACGAATAACAGCCTGACGTTGTTCCCTCGACAACGTCGCATCAAAGACGATGAAATAGGTGTTAGATTGGTTGTGACGTTCAGGTCTCCTGTTGTGTGTTTTGATGTTGGGTCTGAGACGTGTGAAATTCTGAAGTCAGTTGCTCCTTTGTTCGCTTTCCAAGTGCTTGTTCTAAAAATCGACTCGCGTCCTGACATTCGGCACCAGAGTAACCTTTCGTTTCGAGTCGTGTTTCACCTTTTGGTGAGACAATGATTTCGATCGTCTTCATGCGGCACCTCCAGTTTGCATGGTCAATTTCACAGAGCCGTCCTCGAGTGCCTGCTCGACAACCGAGTGACCAGCACGCCTCGCTTCCAGCAGAGTTTTCTCAACCGCGTAGGCTTGAACCAGTCGATTCAAATACTGTTGGTCACCCCAACGACCTTCGTAGTTGTCGTAGCTGAGCTGGCCGGTTTCGAGATGACACACGACCGGGTACCGCCACTTGGGAAGCTGAATACAGTGCCCAGTCGCTTCGGTAGTAAAAAGTTTTGCCGTACCAACGGTCGGCAACGGCAGCGAGAGTCGCGAACAGGCTGCGCTGAGTGCAACGGGATCACGAACCTGCGTTGAAATTGTCACAATGTGCGACATCAGTTCTCCTTCTGTTGAATGCTGAAAGTTAAGACGCCTCTCATGAACACCTGCCGCATTTTTAGCTTCGATTTAGAAATAGCGACCTGTGCTGCTGGAATCCGCGGCATCGCGATGCTGTTTATGGCGACGGTGAATCATCAGCGAAGCGAGCAGCCGAATGAGACGTTGTCGCATCGAGCTGCGCGACTCCGTCTTGTTCTTGGGGGCGGAAGACGTGTGTTGTGGATTCAGTTTTATGGTTCCTTTGCGTCGAGAGAGTAATGCGAGGACAACTGTCCGCGCATGAAAATGCCCCGTCGAATTTCGACGGGGCGACGTGAGGTGAATTGACTTGTAAATTCAAGCGATCGTTTTAGGCAGAGTTACGTTTGTGACCGTTGTTGTAGGGCAGTTTGGGTGGTTCGAGTCCCTCCATCTCATACCAGCGACGATATGAATACCAGACATTGCCCGAGTTCACCTTGTGACCCTCTCGTTGCAATTGCTTGGCTGTGTCCCGATGACTGAGATGTTCGATATCAATCAACTCGTGAACGCGTTCGGCGAGCAGGTCCACGCGCGGCGGCTTGCGGAGCCAGACTGAGACTTCGTTTTGGTCGTGGTCGTCACTGGACGGGGTAAGCGCCCGATTGGAAACCGCATCGAGCAGTCGCGGCGTGAACGTACCCCGAACGTTGGTCCGTTTTCGTCCGGCTCGCTGTTCGACGTGAACGCTGATTCGGCCACCAACCAGCAATCGAAAAATCTCCACAGCCTCGTACACGGCATCTTCTCCCAGCGTTCCTGCGGCACCGTCATACAGTAGCCCAGAGAGCTGAGACAATGAGTCGCGAATCTCATCTGCGGTGATGACATCCGAAGCTGACGTGAAGGCATGTTGCAGACGAGTCACTTCTGCTCGTGCAGTATTCCGCTCGGCACGAACGCTGCGAATGCGCGCTTTCATCTCTTCGCGGTCTTCATCGCTGCCCTGACCAGCCAGATCGAGATAATCGGTCAGCTTGCGTTCGAGCGAAGCCAGTTTCCGCTGGCTCGATTCGATCTCCGCCTCCAACTGCTGGTCACCTTGGCTGTCAAGCTGCTGAGCTTCGAGAATCACTCCTTCGATCAGTTCTGCATCCTGCGCAATCAACGCTTGCAGTTTCTCACAGATCGCTTTCACCGCATCTTCGCGGCGGACAGTCGACTTACACGGACATAGGTCCCCGTTCTTGCAACGCATCCCCTGACCATTGGCTCCGGCCACATAATAACGTACCTCACAATAAGCGCAGTAGAAAACGTCCGTGACAAGATCCCAAAGCTGAGCATCCTTCGCCTCGCGGGGACCGTGCGGACCTGTCTTCAGGTCATCGAGGATTTCCTGCACTGCGTAGAACAGCTCATCATCGACGATTCGCAACTCTTCACACTGCATCATCTCGACCTCCTCATCAGGCTGCTCGATCTGCTGCGTGTAATCTTTCTTTGTGGAGTACTGATTGCGATTGCGACCGAACTCCCAGTCGCCGCGATAGGCGTCCCGTTCGAGCATGTTGCGATAGGCCACATAGGTCATGTGCGGGCTGGTTGAACGTGGATCGTTGGGCAATCCCTCCTCCACCCATTTCAACCAGCCTTGTCGAATCGGAACACCATCGCGAATCATCTCGAAGTGTTCCTTGATCTTCGG
>NZ_SJPF01000001.1:784733-917569 GCF_007859755.1 Blastopirellula retiformator
CGCCGCCAACACGCCGTTTCGTCGCCACAAGACTTGGGTGCATGAAGGGGGAATCAGCACGCCGCTGATCGCCCATTGGCCGAGCGGCATCAAAGCCCGCGGCGAACTCCGCAACACGCCAGCCCACGTGATCGACATCGTCCCGACGATTCTAGAAACGGTCGGCGCCGAAAAACCGGCCGAGTGGGAAGGCGAAACCATTCCCGCCGCGCCCGGCAAGAGTCTGGTACCGGCGCTCGCCAAAGACGTGACGATCGACCGCGACTACATCTGGTGGCTGCACGAAGGAAACCGCGCCATCCGCGTCGGCAACTGGAAACTGGTCGCCGCCGAAGGGGACGCGTGGGAACTGTACGACCTAAGCGTCGACCGGGCCGAGTCGAGCAACCTGGCGTCGCAGAATCCCGAGAAGGCGAAACAGCTGGAAGCTCTGTGGACCAAGCAGCTAGAAGCGTCGATCGAGCTGGCGAAGAAGTCCACAAAATAGTAGCCCGAGGCGCGAGCCCCGCAAGCAAGAGAGTGGGAACGCGCTATGGAGGAGCCGCCTGAATCGCTGGAAGACGCGCTTGGTAGTGCGGTTTGGCGGCAGGACCTCGACGCGGTTCAGCGATTGCTAGGCGCTGGCGCTAATCCGAATATTCCAGGTACCAACGGTGGTTGGTCTCCCCTCAGGCTCGCTGGCGAGCATGATGAGACCGGCGAAATTGTCCGCGCCCTGGTAGCCGCTGGCGCCGACGTCAATCTTCAGGACGAACATGATGGTTCCACGCCATTGCATCAGGCCGTGGACATGGCGATCGACGGAACGATTCAGATGAATCGGGCAGAAATTGACTGGACGACCGTTGGGGTTTACCTGGAACTGGGAGCCGACCTCAACATCGCCGATCACCGTGGTAGGACCGCCGCGGATATCGCGGCGGCCTACGGCGACAACGCCGAGCGGTCGTTTGACGAGTTTCTAAGGACCCCAGAGGCGCAGGCTGAATCGGCGTGGCTCCGTCTTGCGCTGCACTGTTTCTGTAGGTCAGGCCTCGGCCTGACGCTGCGCTGCTATCGAGCATCGCAGCGGATCCCTCAGGCCAAGGCCTGACCTACGCGGAATCCAAAGGCCGACGTTGCGCTGATAACGCTCATACGCTGCGCCAAAGCGTTGCTTTAGATCGGCTTCTTCGACCGGGCGAACCGTCAGGTGCCAGATCACGGCGCCGGCCAAGGCATAGGCGATCACCCCAAAGCTGCCCAGGAACATGCCCACCGCAATCGCCTGCGAGATCCCGGCGATCGCCATCGGGTTACGAACATAGCGATAGGGACCGGTGATGACCAACACTGGAGCGGCCGCCGTTGGCAGCGGCGTCCCTTTGCCGATCGTCGCCATCAGGACGGAACTCGAGAGACCGATCGAAGCTCCCAGCATAAACAAGATGGGGCCAAAGATCGATTGGCCAGGCAACTGAAACGCCGTAAGGCCCAGGCGGTGCTCCAGTTCGACAATCGCCGCCGGAACAATGGCCAGCAGCGCCGCCCAGAAGATGACCGTCTGCAGCGTCATCCAGAGCAGAGCCGATCGACTGGCGAGCGGGGTCGCGCGAAAGAGCGCCGGCGTTTGTTCTGGCGTGCCGTAAATCGTCGCCATCGACAGCGTCATGCCGGCCAGCCCAACCATCAGCCCTGCCGCGATCCAGGCTTCGCCGGTCATCAGGCTCACTCCCACGCAGGTCAGCGCCGGATACCAGGCCGCCGCCGCCAATCCCCAGACCGCCAGCCGGGCATGAGTCGCTTCCCGCAGCACAAAAATCGCCGCCACCAGCGAGCCGACGACCAGCAGCAGAAGATCGCCGAGCCAGAACCCGAGCAGCGTCTCGCGCGGCCAGACAGCCGGTTGAAACCAGGCGGCCGACGCCGGAACCAGGCACAACAGCAACCACCACGCAGCCGTCGCCGCCGATTGCAAAAACAAGTAGCCGGCGACAACAGTTCGCGGGTGCATGGTCAGCCTCAAAGCGCTGGTGGAATTAACGACCTAATTCCAACCGCAGGCAGCCCCGATTGTTCACCGATAAAAATGGTTGACAAAGCGCACGGAATTTTGATCGATTACCGCAAGCAAACCACTATCTGCGGATCCGTGACGATGGAACCGCAGATGAGCGCAGATAGGATGATAGAGAGGGGCGATTGCCCGTGCGAGGATGGAGCACTGGTCGGCGAAAAAAATCGATCTCGAGTCCACTTTCCATTCGGAAGCGAACTAGTCACGCGTTTCCGGTCGATGGCTCGCGACGCGAAAAAACTGCGCCGCAGTCCAGTCCCTTCCGGCATGAAAAAATGAACGCAACTGGTCCAGTCCACCACGATCGTAGCCCGAGGCGCGAGTCGAGGGAAAGCGGCCGCTCATCGACCAGCCGCATGAAGAAAAAAACGAACGTAGGCAGTCCAGTCCGCGTAGGGCAGGCCGTGCCTTCCGAAGACAAACGCCCCGATGTCACGAACACGAAGAACCGTCAGAAAAAAGAAAACAGTCCAGTCCACTAGGAATCAAAAAAACGCGCGCCAGTGGTCCAGTTTTCCTGGCGCAAAAAAACGCGCATCGGCGGTCCAGTCCTGCCGGTGCGCTTGTGGCCGCTTTTCCCTCGGCTTGCGCCTCGGGTTACTACTGCTTTACTGAACAGGTTTGACCGCAGCGGCCCAGCGGGTTAGCAGCTCTAGGCCTTCTTCTTTACTGGCGACGATCATCAGAACGGTCGTGTAGCTGGTGAAGAAGATTCGTTCGCGGACGAATTTCGAGACGCCGTCGGCGTTTTTGTATTCGAGATCGAGAAACAGCGGCTTCGAAAAATCGTACGTCGTCAGGTCCGGAATCGTTTTCTTGGCGACCTGGAAGTTGAGCTGGCCCATTGTTTGCTCGGCCTGGTCGACGTACTTTTTGACCTCGGCGATCTTGTCGGCATTGGTTTTGGGGACGTCGAGCGTGATCGTGACCAACACTTCGCCGCTGACCCCTTCGCGGGATACTTCGACCTGGAAGCCGGTGAATTGGTCGCCGGTGATGATCGGCGTTTTCGTGGTGCTGAAACCGAGCGGCGGCTCGGGCATTATCAGGTAGTTGCGCTGCACGATTTGGCGGTTGGCCTCGGTGTCGGGCGGCTGGGCTCCGGCCAGGGCCGTTAGACAGAACAACGTGCAGATTGAGAAGAGAGCGGCGTTACGCATGGTCGGTACTCAGCGAGAGGAGGTTACGTCAGGTTGTAGATCAGCAGCGTGAAAGGGTAGGGGATCGCTAACCAAGCCAATAGGCCTGGTGGCCGCGGCGAAGCAGATCGTCGACAAACTTTTTGGGGCCGTGCGTGCAGTAGATTCGCTGCGGCGCGACTTGCTCAATCGTTTCAAGCAGTTCGCCATAGTCAGCGTGATCAGATAGGGGAATCACATGGTCGCACCGATAGCGCGCCGCCAAGCGCGGATTCCAGCCCCAGCCGGTCATGGCGAACCGTTCGGCGTGGACGACTCCTCGCACATCGCAGCCCCGCTGCGATCGGGGCGCCGTCACGATCGCATGCCCCGGTTTCGGCCGGCCGTCGTACAGTTCAAAGTGGCCCAGATCGCAACCGCATTCAGTATAGATTTGACTGATGTCGTAGACCGCCTGGGGTTGTTGGACGCGGATCCCATGCTCGGTCAAGATCTTGGTCACCTCCTGGGCCTTCCCCAGGACGTAGGCGTGGATCATCGGCGTCGCGCCGCGGCGGAGCGACTTTTCGACCAGTTCGACAAACTGGGCGATCGTTTCGCTACGCGGGGGCAAGCGGTAAAAGGGATCGCCGAAAGTGCACTCCATCACCAGGATGTCGGAGTGCGGCAGATCAGCCTGGCCGGCGGTGTACGACTGGCCGAGCCGATAGTCGCCGGTATAGAGGACCGAGCCTTCGTCGGTTTCGGCCAGCAGCATCGCCGAGCCAAGCACGTGCCCGGCTGACAGCGGAGTGAGCCGCGTGCCGCGAAACTCGAACGGTTGGCCCAGCGGCATTTCGCGGTAGGTCGTTTCGCCAATCCGGTGCCGGACCAGGGCCGCAGTCTCCGGCGTGCAAAGGACGGTCTGGTGCCGGGCCGAGTGATCCATGTGGGCGTGCGAAATGAAGCCGAACTGCTGCCGCCGGCGGACATCGAGACCGATATGCCCCGGCAGCAGAAAGAGCCCGCGATCGAAATAGAAGTTCTCGCGGGGTCTGGCGTCGATTTCAAACAGCGATTTTTGCATGGGAGACGAACTGTCGCGCTGCGGGGCCGCTATCTTTGGAGTGGAAACCGAGTTATCATAACAGTTTACGTCGCCGGGCGAGAACCTTCTCCCCCCCGGGCGACGTAGAATAGAGAGGATTCGGCAGGAGTCTCGGTTCAAGTTGAGCCGGGCGGAATGTCGAAAATCAGGAAGTTGCCGTCTTACCAGGCGGTACTCTTGCGCTTCAGGGGGCGAATTGGAATCGACCGGATAGTCTGAAGTGTAAGTGGCGTGTCGAGGTTGGTCAGTGGGCCTCGTTAAAAGCTGACTACAACTATAATTGCCGAGAATAACACTCTCGCTCTTGCTGCCTAGTTTACTAGGTTAGCTTGCCGGTTGAAGGTCTTTGTCGGAGAGATCTGAAAGCCGGTCGCCAATTCCGACTCGTCTTCAGTCACGCAAAGCACGCTGAGGACTAAATAAAGTTCTTTGCTAGTTGAGGAAGTATCCCGTCGATTGGAGCCTTCCTCAGCGAAATTCAAATAGTCGACTACACACGTAGAAGCTTGCATGGAAATGTCGCGGGACGCGGGTTCAAATCCCGCCGCCTCCATCAACAAACAGCCACTTGCCTGACACGCAAGTGGCTGTTTTCGTTTGGTTTACGACGATTCCGACCACTCATCAAAACCGCTTCTATGGGACACAATTCTTCAATTGTCCCATAAACACAAGGATTTGGTGTCCCATTGTTGTGCGGCTTGTGTCCCATAGAACCGCAACGACACGGTCATTTGTTCCGCTCTTTGGCGAGGTAGCGGTAGACGGTCGCAACCGAGATTTTGAGCTTCTTTGCAATGTCGTTTCGCTTAATCCCTTCGTCCGCAAGCTGGATGATCTTCTCACCAACGGAGCGACGAAGTCTTCCGCCGCCACCTGTCTTTCGCTCCTGCGGAAACGGATCATCTGGCGTGGCATCGAACATCGGCTTCAGTGGAGTGCTCCCCAAATCCTGATCCATTCGTTATGAAAGATCCAGAGCCAAAATTCTGGCGAAGGATTTTTTATGAGTAAGAAGCGACGTCGGCATTCGGCCGAACAGATCATCAAGAAGTTGCGGGACGCGGACGCCATGTTGGCGGCTGGCAAGAGCGTTGGCGAAGTGCTTCAGGCGTTGGAAGTGAGCGAGGCGACGCTCAGCCGTTGGCGAACGCAGTACGGCGGCATGAAGAGCGAAGAGGCGAAGCGGCTGAAATCGCTCGAAGAAGAGAACAACCGGCTGAAACGGATCATCGCCGATCAAGCGCTCGACATCTCGATGCTGAAGGAGATCGCCAAGGGAAACTGACCACCCCTCAGTCGCGCCGCGAGGCGGTCAAGCAGCTTCAGGAGAACTATTCGGTCTCCGAGCGGCGGGCCTGTCGCGTGCTCGATCTGCCTCGATCGAGCCAGCGATTTGAGGGGAAGCCGAGGGACGAAGACGCCCGCCTGACCAAGCGAATTTTGGAGCTGGTGCGCGAGCGTCCGCGTTGGGGCTATCGCCAGATCTGTCAGCTGTTGCGACGCGAGGGGGAAACCTTGAACATGAAAAAGATGCACCGACTCTGGAAAGCGGCCGGGCTGAAAGTTCCGCAAAAACGCCGGAAAAAGCGGGCGACCGGCGTTTCAACGAACGCTTGCCACGTGCAGCCGGCCAGCTTCATGCATGACGTTTGGACGTGGGATTTCATTCAGTCGTCGACGATCGACGGGCGAACGATCCGCTTTTTGAACATCGTCGACGAGTACACGCGGCAGTGCCTGACGATCAAAGTGGGCCGCAGCATCACAAGCGAAGATGCGATCGATACGCTGGCCGAACTCTTCTCGATGCATGGCGTGCCGAAGCGAATTCGCTGCGACAACGGCCCAGAGTTCATCTCGTGCGCGATCAAGACGTGGCTGGTGCTGATCGGCGTCGAGGTGCTGTACATCGAGCCAGGCTCGCCGTGGCAAAACGGCTTTTGCGAAAGCTTCAATAGTCGCCTACGTGATGAGTACCTGCACCAGACCGACCTGCGGAACGAGGAGGACGCGAGGATCAAAGCTCGGGCCTGGCGAGAAGACTTCAACGAGCGACGCCCGCACAGCAGCTTGGGCTACCTGACCCCGTCCGAGTTCGCGCGTCGCTGTGCCGCTTCCACTCCAGTCGCTGCGCTCCTTCCGCTGCAGCGGCACAGCGACCCCACCCAATCGTTACCTGTTTCCCAAACCGATCTTTCATAAGGCTTGGTACAGAAAAAGGGGGCAGGCCACTTCCTTCGTTTCCGAATGAACTAGCGGAACGAATCTTGGAAGAGACCGAAGTCCTGCGAATGATCGCCCTGGAAAACAACCCACGCAACAAAGCCATCCTTCTCACCTTCTATGCTGGTGGCTTTCGGGTGAGTGAAGTAGCGGCTTTGAAATGGAAGCACCTGCAAAGCCGTGATGAAGCTGGTCAAATCACAGTCTTTGCCAAGGGCGGGAAGACCAATTCGGTTTTGATGCCTGCGGCGGTCTGGGTTCAACTTGTGGTGTTGCGTGGTGATGACTCAGGCGAATCACCCGTTTTCCGTAGCCGGAAGAAAGGTCACCTATCCGAGTGCCAGATTTGGCGGATCGTGCGTAAAGCTGCGGAGCGTGCTGGGATTGAAAAAGCCGTATCGTGCCACTGGCTACGACATGCCCATGCTTCACACTCGCTTGAAGTGGACCCCAGTTTTCGGACCACGGGTTAAGGTGGATTTCTTCGACTCTCCAGAGAGGATATCGTGGCGTCATCAGGAGAATTCAGATGGCGCGAAAGCGGCGGCGGTTTGATGCGGCGTTTAAGGCCAAGGTGGCTCTCGAAGCGGTTCGCGGGCTGAAGACGATCAACGAGATAGCTTTGCAATTTAAGGTCCACCCGAACCAGGTCACGCTCTGGAAGAAGCAGCTGCTGAATGGGGCCGAGCAGGCCTTTGAAGGGGGCAGCGCGAAGCCTGCCAAGAGCGATGAGCCCGATCCGGCCGAGTTGTATGAGCAGATCGGACGACTGAAGGTCGAGCTGGAGTGGCTCAAAAAAAAAGTTGCCGAGAACTCGTGACGAGGCGCTGCGATGGATCGACCATGGTCACCCGAAACTCAGCGTTCGCAGGCAGTGTCAACTGCTGGGCGTTCAACGCTCGCAGTTGTACTACGAACCGGTTCCCGAGACGGCGGAAAACCTCGACTTGATGCAAAGGATCGACAAGCAGTACCTCCAGACGCCTTTCTGGGGCAGCCGCAACATGACCACCTTTTTGCATCAGCAAGGCTTCGCCGTCAATCGGAAGCGAACCCAGCGTTTGATGCGAATTATGGGGCTCAAAGGGCTCGCGCCGGGACCTTCCACAAGTCGACCAGCGCCGCATCATCCAATTTATCCGTACCTGCTGAGAGACGTGGTGATCAACCGCCCGAATCAGGTTTGGTCGAGCGACGTCACGTACATTCCGATGCGGCATGGATATCTGTATCTGGTCGCGGTGATGGATTGGTTCAGCCGTTACGTTTTGTCGTGGCGATTGTCGAACAGCATGGACGTCGAGTTCTGCGTAGCCGCCTTGGACGAGGCGTTGGATCAAGGAACGCCGGAGATTTTCAACACGGATCAAGGAGCTCAATTCACCAGTCGCCAGTATACGGATCGATTGAAGTCCAGCGCGATCGAGATCAGCATGGACGGTCGCGGCCGGGCGTTGGACAACGTTTTCATCGAAAGGTTATGGAGAAGCGTGAAATACGAAGACATCTACCTCAAGCATTACGAGTCAGGCGCCGATTGTCAGAAAGGACTGACTCGGTATTTCAAATTCTATAGCCACGAACGTCCTCATCAGTCGCTGGGCAATCGAACCCCATGGGCGGTCCACACCAGCCAGCGACGGGGAGCCAAGGTACCCACCTAAGCAACTCGCTCCCGTGGTCCGAAAACTGGGGTCCACTTCACAGCGCCAACGTTGTCGTTCGGTTGAAAGAGCAATGGGGCGCAGAATATGACGAGTGGAGCAAGCGTGAGTTATCGGACAAGCACTACGTTTACGTCTGGGCCGACGGCATTCACGCCAAGGTGCGGTTGGAAGACGACGCCAACAAAAAACAGTGCCTGCTGGTGCTAATGGGAGCGACCGCCGATGGCCAAAAAGAATTGATCGCGGTGCTTGATGGTTATCGCGAGAGCGAACAGAGCTGGTACGAGCTGTTGGTCGACTTAAACCAACGCGGTCTGGCGATGGCTCCAAAGATCGCGGTCGGCGACGGCGCGCTCGGCTTTTGGGCGGCGCTGCGGAAAGTCTTTCCCGAAACGCAAGAGCAACGCTGCTGGGTTCACAAGACGGCGAACGTCTTGAACAAAATGCCAAAGAGCGTGCAGCCGAAAGCGAAAGCCGACTTACACGAAATCTGGCAGGCGGAAACGAAGCAAACTGCGGAGAAGTCGTTCGACGAGTTCCTGGAAAAATACAAGGCGAAGTATCCCGCGGCTTGCGAGTGCCTGCAGAAAGATCGCGACGTGCTGCTGACGTTCTACGACTTCCCGGCCGAGCATTGGGGCCACCTGCGAACCACCAACCCGATCGAATCGACGTTCGCCACCATCCGCCTACGTCATCGCCGCACCAAAGGCAACGGAACCCGGCGAGCCAGCCTAACCATGATGTTCAAACTGGCCCAATCCGCTTCGAGGAAATGGAGAAAATTGAACTGCTGCGAAAAGCTCGCGCTTGTCTTGGAAGGACGTTCCTTCCAAGACGGAATCCTGCAGGATAAGGCCGCCTAGTTCAGGAATTCAGAACACGATATTTGACAATAGCTCTCGGAAAGATCGAATACGATGCCGATCTGGAGCGATTGATGGGGGGGGCACGTCGGACCTTCCGAAACACTTTACAGAGTCACTCGTTTTCGCCTCAAGTTGATATTCACCGCACGAAGATGGCAGAACGAAGCGATGCACGCCGAGTCGCGAAGTCGGTGTTTTTTCAATGGAGAATCGCTCGTCGCGGCCGGGTGATTATAGACATTCGCCGACAATTGGAGACGCATGGCAACGCTATATTTCGTCTGCGGAGGACCAGGGCCAGGGAAAGACATTGTTGATGAGGTCTTCGGACGGAACTTCGAGTCGGTCGGCACGGCGAAGGGACTTTTCTCTCGCTGCAACGCCGGCGATGGCGCAATCGGATTTATTGACGTCGACGACTACTGGATCTTTTCCGGTGACGCTGACGAGGTGTTTCGGTACCACGATTCTCTTGCGACAATGCTCTCGAAAGCCGGCGAGGCTTTGGCACTGTTCGGTCAGACAACGGCTGGTTACTACGAGGTCATCAGATACAAGGAAGGAGTCGAGATTGAGCGGACTCTTGATCGGTATACTGACGCAGGTGACCGTGCGCGATTCAAGCGAAAGAACCTGAAGATGGACGATCTTTGGGAAGCAGCAGACCGACTTCTGCCGGAGCCGACTGAAGCCGTTTTCGATAGGCCGGTTCATTGGATCAAAGTGGGCGATTAGAGGCAGAACTAATGGATGGACGCGAGCCGGGATAGGCCGGTTGGCTCGCCAACGCATTGAGGATCGCTGTGGTAGTTTCGGATGATAGCCCACGGCACGGCGATCGCACCATAAATCACGTCGCCAGCAACACTTCCAGCAGATAGGCGTCGTTCCGCCCCGCTTTTAGCCGCTTGTTCTTCACACCCACCTTGGCCGTTTTGTTGTTCTTCAAGAGGCTCAAACTCGTTCTTCGCAGCAGGCTGAAGTTGATGTCGGCGTTTCCTTTGCGGATGCGGCTTTGGTCCTCGCCGAACGTTACGTCGAGTTGCCAGTGGAGCGAATTCTCGATACCCCAGTGACCGCGGACCGCTTCGGCGAAGCGTTTGCCCGTGAGGTATTTGCTAACGATATAGTAGCGGACGTCGCTTGTCTCTTTGCCGTTTTGCTTGACGATGTTAATCGTCATGCCGATCGCCTTCAGGCTCTTCCACTTGCTCGCGTACGGAAAATCATCCGCATCGATCGGGCAGAGATAATAGTAGCGCGACTCTTCGCGGCCATGCCCTTTCTCGTGCGTTTCGTGACGATGAACTTTCAGCTTCTTGAAGTCGACTTCCATCGCGGCGACGAAGTGATCGCGAATCGACTGGTGCAGGTATCGCTGATTTCCTTTGATCGCCAGGCAATAATCGCCGCCTGCGGCGACTGCGGACAATCTGCGTGCTTGCCGAAGTAAGGTGGCCTTTCCGGGGGACGCATGCTAAAACGCTGACTTTCCCACGGCTTGCACGAGATCCTGATGTTCACGGCCATCCTCTACTATCTACTGCTTGTCGCCATCACCAGCATCGTCGCCTTTGCGATGTATTGGCTCGACAAACGACTTGCTCAGAGCGACGGCCGGCGGATTTCGGAGAAGAACCTGATCTTGATCGCCATCCTGGGCGGCTGGCCGGGGGCTTGGGCGGCGCAGCAGTTTTTTCGGCACAAGACGCAGAAGACGAGCTTTCAAATCAATTTTTGGTTGGCCGTTGCGGTTCATGTTGGGATGTTGGGATTTTTCGCCTATTTGTGGTGGTGGCGGTGATTGCAAATCTCGAAACTGATAGAGAGTGGCGGCGATGAAAGGTGATTCCCTACCGACCCTGGATGACGACGTTCGTTTCGTCCGCGTAGTCTGGACCGACAACGCCAACATCATTCGCGGCAAGGCGATCCACCGCAACGGTTTGGCCAAGTATGTCACGCATGGCGTCGGCATTACCGCCGCCTCGCAGGCGATGCCGGCGATGTACGACGCGGTGATTCCGGAAACTGGGCTCGGGCCGATTGGTGAGATTCGGCTGGTTCCCGATTTCGCGACGCTTACGACGTTGCCGTACGCGCCAGGGCATGCACGGGCGATGGGGGATTTGCTGCTGGATGGAGAGCCATGGCCGCTTTGCCCACGCAGCTTCTTAAAGCGAATTGCGGCGGACGCGGCGCAGGCAGGCTTTGAAGTCAAAGCAGGCTTCGAGAACGAGTTCTTCTTGCTGCAGCCGACAGCAGACGGCGGCTTCGCCCCAGCGGACGAGACTTTGTTTGCGGCGACGCTGGCGATGGATCTGGCCCGGCCGGTGATCGACGATATTGTCGACTCGTTGTTGGCGCAGAAGGTGCCGATCGAGTTGTACTACCCAGAGTCAGGGCCCGGCCAGCACGAGCTCTCGGCTGTCTGCACAACGCTGACTCAGGCAGCCGATTGGCAGGTTGTCTTTCGTGAGACGGTCCATGGCTGCGCGGCCAGGCATGGACTGAAGGCAAGCTTCCTGCCCAAGGTCTTCGCTGAAAAGGCGGGCTGCGGATGTCACCTGCATCTCAGCTTGTGGCGCGATGGCGAGAACGTCTTTCCTGATCCGGGCGGACCTGGCGGGTTGTCGGACATCGCCTGTTCGTTTGTCGCCGGCGTGCTGGAGCATTTGCCGGCGCTGGCGGCGGTGGTTGCGCCAAGCCCGAATTCGTATCGCCGACTCCAGCCTCACTTCTGGAGCGGCGCGTATCGCTGCTGGGGATTGGATAATCGTGAAGCCGCCATACGGGCGCCAAGCAGCCCCAGCGGCGATGGCTCGGCTCATTTTGAACTGAAGACGGTCGATGCGACCGCCAACCCGTATTTGGCGGCAGGTTGCGTTGTGGCGGCGGGGCTCGATGGAATCCAGCGAAAGTTGAAGTTGCCGCCGCCGGTGCAAGTCGACCCGGGCTCGCTCTCGGACGTGGAGCGAGCCAGTCGCAACATCGAGACGTTGCCAGCAAACCTAAGCGAAGCGATCGAGCGGCTCGCGAGCGACAAGGTATTGGTCGACGCCCTAGGGCCAGATCTGGCGAAGGCGTTCTTGGCGGTACGACAGGCCGAATGGGATGCGATGAAGGGCTATCAGCTAGAAGACGAAGTTCGTCTGCTGCTGGAGCGATACTAACGGCGATTCCGTCTTGCGTCGTGGCAGAGATTGCCACCGACGCATTCCATTGTGAAGTCGTCTTGCGATCTATGATCGCAGCGCTTAAGCCAGGATGTCGCGATGGAAATGGCCTTCGTTCAGGTCGACCCGTTCGGGGCGGCCTTTGTGCATGTAGATCGTCTTGGTGTGATCCATGCCGAGCAGGCCCATCACCGTGGCGTGGATGTCATGGACGTGCAGCTTGTCCTCGACCGCGTAGAGGCCCAGGTCGTCGGTCGCGCCGATCGTCTGGCCCGCTTTGACGCCGCCGCCTGCCATCCACATGGTGAAGCCGGTCGGGTTGTGATCGCGGCCGGTACCTTTTTCGCTCATCGGGGTGCGGCCGAATTCGCCACCCCAGATGACTAGCGTATCTTCCAGCATGCCGCGTTGCCGCAAGTCGGCGATCAGACCGGCGATCGGTTTGTCGACGCCGCGGCAAAGTCGCGAGTGGTTCGACTCGATGTTGCTATGGCTGTCCCACTTGCTGCCGGCGCCCGAGTAGAGTTGCACAAAGCGAACGCCCCGTTCGACTAGGCGGCGGGCCAGCAGGCATTGGCGACCGTAAATTTCGGTCTCCTTTTGATCGAGACCATACATCTTCTTGATCTCTTCGGTCTCGCCGTCAACGTCGACGGCGTCGGGTGCGTCGGCCTGCATTCGGGCGGCCAGTTCGTAGCTTTGGATCCGGGCTTCCAGTTCGCTGTTCGACTCGCGGCCGGCATAATGGCGGCGGTTCAGTTGATTGATGTAGTCGAGCTTCCCTTGTTGCTCGGTCATCGTGACGCCGGCCGGGTTGTTCAGGTTACGAACCGGTTCCGATCCGGTTTCAAACAGCACGCCTTGGTGTCCTGAAGGCATAAAGCCGGAGCCCCAGGCCCGGGCGCCGTTGACGACCATTGCCGAGCTGTCCTTCATCACGACAAACGTCGGCAAGCTCTCGGTCGGCGTTCCCAGACCATACGAAACCCACGAACCAAGCGAAGGACGGCCGCCAAAGACGGCGCCGGTGTTCATCTGGCAGACGCCGCCGGCATGGTTGATGCCGTCGGAGACGCACGAGCGGATCACGCACAGTTCGTCGGCGATCGCGTGGTGATGCGGCAGCCAGTCGGAAATCCAAAGTCCGCTTTCGCCACATTGTTTCCATTTCCGTTTGCACTCCAGGATCGGCGAATTCGCCTCTCCCATGGCGGTCACCGGGCGAGGGAAGCTCTCGGGCAAGGTTTGTCCCGCCAGCTTGTTGACCGCCGGCTTGTAGTCGAACAGGTCCAGGTGACTGGGACCCCCTTCCATAAAGAGCCAGATGACGTTCTTCGCCCGACCGAACTGGTTGGGGATCTTCTGCGCGACCGGATTGTCGGTCGTGGCGGCGGCCAGCGGTTGACCGCTGAGCGCGGCGTACGCCATGGCGCCGAAACCGCCGCCGGCTTGCAACAGGAAATCGCGTCGTGAGTAGTGATAGTCGAAGTTATTGCAACTCATGGAAATGCTTCCTTTGGTTGGATGGTGATCCGACCGATATCTTGTCGACGACGGATACGCGATCCGTCCACGTCGTTTAGTGGAGGTACAGGAATTCGTTCGAGTTGAAGAGGGCCTGGCAGAAGTCGGTCACCGCGCTGAGCATCTTGTTGTCGGCGTCAGAGCTGTTCTCCTTGGCCGCCGTTCGCAGCCAGGCGGTATGCGGCGCCGGATGTTCGCCATCGGTCCCGTTAAAGGTCCAGTCCAACAGACGTTCGCTGTCGGCTGATTGGTCGCCGATCAGCAATCGCTGTTGGGGCAGGGCGCCTTGGCTGATCGTCAGGCGGGCCAGTTGCCCGTCCCACAAATGACCGGCCGCGTCGCGACCGCCGGCGATGATCTTCAGCGCCGGGTTTCGGATCTTATTGACGACCGACGTTTCGACGGTCGAGGTTTCCAGCTTCGCGTTCGGATCGGAAAGATCCTTCATATAGAAGGTCACCGTGCCGGCGGTCGGATTCTCTTTCGACGTAGTCGCCGAGATCGCGGCCGCCAGGTAAACCGGTTTGCCAAGCGGAAACGTCAATCCCGAAGCGACCACTTCATACGCAGGTTCATCCTGGAAGGTGCGTCCCACCAACTGCACGATGAAGTTCTGCGGATGGTAGGCCGACTTTTTGCTGGTCACGCCAATGTTCCAGCCATTCGACTTTGTTCCGCTGTTCCAGCGAGACAGCAGCGTGTTGACGCTGGCGTCCTCGTAGATCCGATCGAGGTTGACGACCGCTTCGACGGTAAATTGATCACCGAAGTCGTCGGCCTGTTGAACATGCAGGCGTTCAAAGCGGCTGCCGGGCTGAATCCAGAGCGACTTTTCGCCAAGCTGCAAGTCTTTCGCCGAGCCGAAGTGCTGCGTGATCGGACGCAAGCCGGTTTCGTTCGGAAACTTGTCTTGAGGCTTGGGCGGGGTGGGCGACGATCGTTCGATGCGGGCAACCTGCTGACCAACAAAAGCGAGCGCCCCTTTCACCTCTTCGTCCGTGGCGGCCCGGCCGTAGGCGAGTTGGTACGCCTGGCGAACGTCATCCGCGGCGAGTTCCGACTTGCCGGCCAGCAGACGCTTGGCGAACGCCCGCGAGCGGTCCAGGCTCCATTTGCCATTGACCAACAACAACGATTGCAGCGGCGTGGTCGTCGAGATCCGTTCCGAGGCTGATTCAAAGCCGAGCGGCGCGTCAAAGCCGCGGAGCATCTCGTCGGGGCGGTTACGCATTTTCTTGACGAAGATGCTGCGATAAGGGGACGTGCCGGAAACGGAGCTGCCACCGTCACGCTGCTGCAGTTCTCCGGAGATCGCCAGCTGGGCGTCGCGGACTTCCTCGGCGTCAAGCCGTTGCGGCGGATAACGCCACAGCAGGCGGTTGGTTGGATCGAGGTTCGACTCTTTGACCGTCGGTTCGCGACGCGCCGTTTGGCGGTAGGTGGCGCTGTTCATGATCAATTCATGCAGCGGTTTGATTTGCCAGCCTTCCTCCAGAAAGCGGCTGGTCAGCCAGTCGAGCAGTTCGGGATGGCTGGGGGGGTCGCCCAGGGTGCCAAAGTCATTCGGCGTTGGCACGATCCCTTTGCCCAGGTGACGTTGCCAAACGCGGTTGACGATTACCCGGGTCGAGAGTGGATTCTCTTCGCGAACCATCCAGTCGGCCAATGCGGTCCGGCGACCGGTGGTCGAAGAGGTCGGCGTGATCTTCGGCGTTTCGTCTCCCAGCAGGGCCAGGAACGACGGCTCCACTTCCTCGGTGGTCGTGCGGGTCAGTAGGTAAGTGGGCGCCGGCTCGGTACCGATGTCGGACGCCACAAAGGCGTTGGGAAGGGGCTGCGGTTTGAGCGAGTCGAACTTCTTCAGCTCTTCCTGCAGCGCCTGGTATCGCTCTAGCTTTTCTGGTTTGCTCTTGAGCGACTTTTCGTGATCGAAACGCATCGCCGCACGATGGGCCTGACGGAAGACCAGGTACGACAGCTGTTTCTCATAGGTCGTCTTTTCCTCTTCCGGCTTGTTGTAGATCTCTTGGATGTCGTCGGGGAACTGACCAACAATGTATTTCTGGTTACTGGCCATGGCGCCTTTGGTTAGCTCGGCCATTTCGTCCCGGATCGCTTTCGTCGCCTCTTCCCATTTCTGTTGCTGCTGGTTGAAGGCGTCGATTTCTTCTTTGGTGGCCAGTTGACGGTCCAGCGGCCAAGCGACCGAAGAGAGAAACGCCTGCAGACCGAAGTAGTCTCTCTGCAGAATCGGATCAAATTTGTGATCGTGGCATTGGGCGCAGCCGATGCCGATGCCAAGGAACGCTTCGCCGGTAACGCGGGTCATCTCGTTAACGATGATGTCCCAGTGCATCCGGGCGTTCCGCTGATTCCATTCGTAGATCCCCAGTCGCAGGTACGACGTGCCGATGAAGACGTTGGGATCGTCCGGGTTAATCTCGTCGCCGGCCAGTTGTTCTCGCACAAACTGGTTGTACGGCTTGTCGTCGTTGAACGATTGGATGACGTAGTCGCGATAGGCGCCGGCGCTGGGGCGGAAGGCGTCCTCGTTGTAGCCGTCGCTTTCGGCGAAGCGGACGACGTCGAGCCAGTGCTGAGCCCAGCGTTCGCCATAACGGGGACTGTCGAGCAGCTCGCGAATCAGACGTTGCCACGCGTCGGGGCGATCGTCATTGACGAATGCGGCGACTTGCTCTGGCGTCGGCGGCAGCCCATGCAGGTCAAAATAAGCGCGACGGACCAGTTCGTGACGGTCCGCTTCCGGCGCCGGTTTCAGGCCGGTCTCTTGCAGTTTGCGAGCGACGAAGTGATCGATCTCGTTGCGGGCCCACCCTTCGCCAGCGGCAGGAACGGCCGGATCCTCGACCGGTTGGATCGCCCACCAGTTGCGGTCTTCATCGGTGAACGCTTTTTCCGAGGTGCGGATCAGGTTGGAGTCCGCTTCTGGCCACGGGGCGCCCATCTTCACCCATTTGGTGAGAATCGCGATCGAGTGTTCGCTCAGTTGGCCGTTGGGAGGCATTTCGTACGAGGTGTAGTTGATCGCGTCGATCAATAGGCTTTCGTCGGGACTGCCCGGCACGACCGCGGCGCCGCTCTCGCCACCTTGCAGCATGCCATGCAGCGAGTCCAGGCGGAGGTCCCCTTTTTGCTTTTCGCCGTTGTGACAAGTGACGCACTTCGACGCCAACAGCGGACGAACCTTGGATTCGAAGAACTTCATTTGTTCGACGTCGATCGACTCTTCCGCAAACGCCGCGGCGCAGCAGGCCAACAGGCTGAGTATCGTCAGGGTGCGAATGAACATGGAAATCCTTTTGCGCTCTGAAAGGGGGGCTTTATAAACTCGTGCCGATCGTTCGCCGTAATACGGCGCTAACCAGCGGGATAATTGAGTCGTTACTGGATTTAGGTAAACGTACTTGTCGCCTACCGCAATTTTGGACCATTTCCAGGAGTGAAGCTAGGAAAATAGGGCGTCGACCGGCTTGCCGCCGTCGGTGATCGGGACCGGACGGGAACCGTCAAACAGTTCTTGGTACGGATCGATGCCCAGAGCGGCGTGGATCGTCGCGTGGTAATCGGGAATGGAGACCGGATGCTCGATCATCTTCTTGCTCAATTCGTCGGTCACGCCGTAGGCGCCTTGGTGATTCAAGCCGCCGCCAGCCAGCAGCAAACTGAAGCAGGTCCCCTGGTGTCCGCGACCCCGGAGGAGCAGGCGGTGTTTGCCGGCGGGGAAGGTGACGACGGCTGAGGCTCGCACGTGCGACGGATTGGCTCGGTCTCCACGGACGCCGGTCGCGACGTACTTGTGCGGCAACTCGAATAGGCCGAAGACCTCTTCGACGTAGGTTTCGGTCACTTCCGGCTCTTCGGGCCAACCGTTTGATTCGGGGACTCCCTTTTCGCTGATCTGGACGAGCACCTTGCCGGACGGAATCATCTCGCGGGTGACCGGCGGCGGTGGCGGATTGTATTGGCATCGCTCCGCAATCTCCGCCGGATCGAGCGGTTCGCGATAGAGGGCGATGCTGTCCATCCAGCCCTGGAACGATTGACTGACGGCGCGATTGTAGCCGGCGCCGATCACCAGATCGTCGGCATCTTGTACTGGCGGTAGATCGGTGACTCCGCCCAGGTCCCACACGCCGTCAGTCGGCTTGCCGTCGATGTAGGCCTTCAGGCTGGCGCCATCGCCGAAGGTGTAATCGACAGCGACGTGATGCCAGCCGGTCAGCGGCACTTCGGCGGTGCTCCACCAACGATGCCAGTCGGTCTTTTTCGTCTCAGGATGTCGGCTGGTGAACAGGAAGCCGAGCTGAGCTTCCTCGTGCGTTCCTTGCAAACGAACGGCATAGTTCTGGTTGGTTTCGCCGAGGTGTTCGCCCAGCTTGCCATGCCGGCCTTTGCCGATCAGGTAAACGTTGTGCCCCCTGCCGATCGACTTGATTTTTAGCCAAGCCTCAAAGGCGAGCGTATCGCCGGCGGCAAAGCGGACGTTGGTGAAGCCTCCCCGCTCGTGATCCTTAACGACGATGGCGCCTTCGTGCCCGGCAAACTGGCAGGCCTGATTGTCGGCGCTGAAGTTGGGATAGCGCGGCGTCTGCGGTCCGGCGGTGGCCGCACCGTATTTTCCGGTCCAGGCGCCTGGTTGCGACTGGCCATCGAAATTCCACTGGAGAATCGGCTCGGCCAGGGCGGCGCGATGGAAGGTTGCGAGCAACATCGTGGCGACAAGCAGCAGGGCGCTGTTGATGCGGCGAGAGTTGTTCATGGGGCTTTGGGGGTTGAGGGCAGGAGGCGGGTTGGCGGACCAGCGAAAGGCGTTGGCCGCAAGGGAGGATGCTCTATCGAGTGCCTGGCAGGCCGCCGACGAAGACGGGATCAATGTGATGAGGGTCGTCTAGGGCGTCTTGGAAGAACAGCCCCTCGACCGCTTCACCGGGACCATAGCCGAGATCGGACAGGTCGATGCCGACCGCCAATCCACGGAAGCGAATTCCTTGTTTGTGTGGCGCCATCTCTAGCGACTTCAGCTGCTCGATCGAGTCGACCGGTTCGTCAAACATGTGAACGTAAAAGTCGGTCAGGTTGCAAACGCCAGGCGACTCCATCGTCAAGTCATAGGTTTCAATCGTGTGCGACCGCAGGCCGTCGCGAAACTTCAATGGACTGACATGAAACGGGTCGCCATCAGGTGGATTGGAGAACGCTTGCAGATCAAAGAAGACGACGTCGGGACCAGGGCCGTTGACGACCGGCGTCGCGAACTGAATCGCCAAGCCAGGCGTCGCCAGCTCGCCGGAAAGGATCGGATCGGTCGTCAGCGGCTCGGCGCTGCCGCCGGGGTTGATCACGCCGGTGATCAGGCTCCGATCCGACACGGTCGCTAGACGATCGGTGGGCAACGTCTCGGGACCGCACAAAAAGCCGCCCGGCGTGAGGTTTTTGAATGCCGTAATCCGAGCCGGAATCAGTTCTTCGACCGGGATCTTCTGGATACGTCCGTCGCGCTGGACGGCGACGCTGATCAAGTCCTCGGCGCTGCCTGCTTCGTTTTTCGAGGCCTCGTACGAGACGACCCGATCAGGCAAGCCCCGACGATAAACGCTGGCGTCAAACGGAATGTTGCTGGCCGCAAACGTGCGACCTTTGGCGAGCTTCAGCGCTTTGCCGTTGGTTAGCCGGATTTCATCGTGGGTGGCCTGCGCGATTGCGTTCGCTTCGTAAACGTCGGCGGCGCCTTCGATCACCTGAACTTCCGTTTCGCTCAATTCCGAAACATTGACGCTGAACCGCGTACCGCGATCGACGAGGTGCGTCACCGGCGTTTCGACGCGAAAACCTTCGGCGCCATCCGGGGCGTGCACGCTGCAGCGGCCGACATCCAGCGCCAGGCACTCATCTGACAGCACGCGAAAGACCGCTGGACCTTCGACGATGGCGGTTGCCCCGGCCGGGAATTTGATTTTCACCAGGCCGCTCATCAGCACGTACTCTCGCTTCTGCGCCAGTAGCGAGCGAACCGGCGGGGCAAGCTCGCCGAAGAACTTGGCCCGAGCCATGCTGGAGAAGCGGACGTTGCCGTCTTCGTTGGATGGCGCCGGGGAGGGAATGCTGGGCTGGGCGACGCCGCTGGGGCGAAATACGGGAAGCGACAGGGTCGCGAGCATCAGCAGCGACAATGCAAGCGCGAGATAAAGCGCCGTACCGCGCGAAGAACGAGCGGAGGGGGCTGCTTCATTTCGTTGGGCTGACGCTGCAGCCAACCGACCGACATCGGCCATTACGCCGTCGACGAAGGTATCGGAATCTTCGGGAAGCCGCGAGAGAACCTCTTGGACAAACTGCTCTCGGCGAGCCGGCGTTTCCGGAACCGCCAGACCGAGCAGGCGATGGGTCTGATACATGTCGGCGGTCAAATGCAGCAGACTCTCGTCAGCAGCGAGCATTTCGCGCAGCTGGGCCATGCCGGCTTCGTCGAGGTCTCCCTCGAGATAGTCGGTCCAGAGTTCCGAGAATCGTGTGGGCACGTTCATGAGACGCCCCCTTCGGCTGTCGTCATACGCGTTTCGATACACTGCTGAAGTTTTTGGCGGATCTGCCAAAGCTGTTTCTTGACGGCGGCGACCGAGCGTCCGCTACGGGCGGCCATCTCTTCCAGGGGGATTTCTTCGTCGTACCGCCAGGTAACGAAGCGGCGCAAATGATCGGCCAGCGAGTCGACGCACTCTTGCAGATGATCAAGCCGCGTGGCGACCAGCTCCGGCGGCTCTTCGCCGCGCCGCTGCAACTCGCGCTGCAACAGGTCAGGGGCGTAGCGAGCATGGTAGTCGGCCAACCGCCGCAGTCGGGTCAGCTCGGTCTTCAGCTGATAGCGGGCGATCGTATAGAGCCAAGCGTCAAAGCGTGTGCCGGACTCGTAATCGTCAAGCCGCGTGAAAGCGGCGACGAACGTTCGCTGCGCGATTTCATCGACATCGATCCCAGGAGGAGCGTGCGCGGCGAGCCAAGCGCGCAGCGGAACCTCGTGCTGGCGCACGACCGACACGAAGGCGTCGGTCTCCCCATCGCGAGTTCGCTGAATCGCTGCTTCGAGAGGCGCGTTGTCGTAATTTGTTGGCATCGTCATCACTATCCAATGGCACTTGCCGCAGTGAAGTTACCCCGGTGCGTCAAAAAGATTTCCTTAAAACCGAAGATACTCGGCGCCTATTCCACGTTGCAGGTTTTATGTGGCGCTTGCGTCCCCAAAACTGGAAATTCTTGGCGCTTAGGGGGACGACATGAATCGAGTTCGCCCCAGCGAACAAGATTCGGGATGAATGAGAGACGGCGTCTCGCAAATGGCGCAAGCTTTGGATGCGAACTGGTTCCGCCATCTGCTACTAAGGGGCGCTAGGCGTCTCGTTGGGATTGTTGTGTTCAAAATAGGAGTTCGAATTCACCCGCCACGAGCGATTGTTGCGATATAGATTATTGAAGCCCCATCGAATCGATGCGGTTTGCGTATTTTATCTTCTCCGCATGATGAGCAATTTGTGACAACCGACGACAGTTCGATCGAACGCCAGTCGCTGCAACTCGGCAAATGGGCGAACTTGGCGATGGCCGCCGCCGGAGTCTCGGCGGCCTATGCTTCCAACTCCGACGCGATGTTGGTCGACGGCTTGTATTCCGGAGTCAACTTCGTTTCGGCGATCGTCGCCGCGCGGATTAGCCAGTCGATTCAGGCGCCTCCCGACTCTCGTTATCCATTCGGCTACGACGCGTACGAAGCGATTTATGTGAAGTACCGCGCCTTGGTACTGCTGGGAATTCTCGCTTTCGCCATGTTTGGCGCTGTCTCGAAGATCATTCGCTACGCTGGCGGCGGCGAAGTGCCGGAACTGAATTTTGGCCCGATCGTGATCTACATGATCGCCATGGTGGCGACTTGTCTTGGCTTGGCGTTTTGGCACCATCGCAATTGGAGGCGGTCTGGTGGGCACAGCGAATTGCTGCGGACCGAGACGAAAGCGGCAATGGTCGACGGCATCATCAGCGCCGGAGCTGGCGGTGGCCTGGTTGGGGCGGCGCTGTTGCAGGGGACGTCCTTGGCGTTTCTGGTGCCGATTTCCGATTCGATCGTTGTGCTCGTGATGTGTGGTTGTATCGTTCGCCAGCCGCTACAGATCTTTCTCGACTCGCTTCACGAGGTCGCTGGCGGTACGGCGGCAGATGACGTGTGCGCGAAAGCCCGCACGCTCGCCGAGGAGGCGGCGAAGGGGCGCCAGGTCGAAGTGCTGGAAGTCGCGACGATCAAGATGGGACGCTGTTACTTGATATTCGCCTATCTCAAGCCGAAAGCTGCGGTCACCGCGGAAGAGATTGACGCGATTCGGATCCAGCTCACCACGGCATGCCAGGAAGCGCTTGGCCTTGTTAAGGCGGAAGTGATTATTACGGCACAGTCTCCGTTCGTTGCGCCAACGTAAACGGTCGCGCGCTTTCTGAAAAAAATAAAGCGGCTAGGCGAAATCTCTCGCCTGACCGCTTTCGGTTCTCTGCTGAAGTCGATCGGTTGACTACAGAACTTCGACTTCGGGATGAGCGACCCAACCGGTCGTGCCGTTTGGCGTGCGGATCTGCAACCAGTCGCCGTCCGCTTTCAAGACTTCCAACGACTCGCCTTCGCTCAGCGTGACCGCCGAGATCGCGGGGAACTGCTCGCCGGGCGCCTGACGCAGCGTGGCGGTCGAAGCGGCGACGATCGCTTGCGGCGTCTCATCAGCCAGCCCATGCAGATTGGATGCGGCGAAACCAACGATCAACAAGCAAACGGTCGGCAGCGCCGCGCCGATCCAGTACAGGCTGGGGCGAGTCATCGCGCCCAACACGATCAGCCACAACGCGACCCACGCGGCGATGCACAGCGTCGTCGCGGCGGCCGGGTGCAACATCGCTTGGACGTTGGCCGACACGCCGGCCAGCATTCCGCTTAGCGATGTCGACGCGTCGTCCGCGGTGGGCGAGCCGGAGATCGCGGCTTGGGCGGCGGCCAGGTTTTGGCGGGCTTGCCAGTTCGAGCCATCCAAAGCGATCGCGCGGTCGTAGTTGGCGATCGCCTTGCCGGTGGCGCCAAGCTGCAGCTGGGCGTTGGCTAGGTTGACCAGCAGTTTCGGATTGCGAACGCCGTCGTCGACCAATTGGCCGTACTTCAGCGCCGCGGCCGCGAAGTCCTCGTTGGCCGCGGCCGCGTCATGCGAAGAGGCCTGCATCCCTGCTTCGTAGGCGTGGTTCGCTTCGACCAAGATCGTTTCCCGTTGCTGCGGGGTCAGCGTCGGCGTCACTTCGGTATGCAGGTCTTCGATGCGTGCGGTCTTGGCCGGGGCGTCGCTCTGCAGGAAGTGGAGCGACGTCGGCAGCACCACAGCCGCCGCCGCCATCGCCAAGCAGGCGATGGCGACTTGGCGACGTCCACCGAGGCTGGCGGTCGATCGCTTGGCCGACGTCTGCGACGAAACGGCCGACCACTTGTCGAGTAGGCTCTTGGACTGGCGTTTCAGGTCCGAAAGCTCTTCGACTTGGGCGCCGCTGTAGGCGGCGTGATCGCAGCGAGCCAGAAAGGCGTCGATTTGATCCGAACGCGGGCCGGGCCCAACCACTCCATGCAGAGCGGCGGCGATATCGCTGGCCGAGTCGGCGTGGTCAATCTGCCGGTACGCGGTGCGGAGTTGCTCGCTGCGACCTTCTTGCGTCGTCCCTTTCCGTTTGGCCAACCAGAAGCCGCCGATCGCGAGCGGGGGCAGGATAGCTGCGATCAGCCAGCTCCAGGTTGGCGTAGCATGAGCAGGAACCAGGGCGTCGACGCCGCCGTAATTCGAAAGATCGAACGGCGACGCCGAAGCGCCCTCGTCCTGCTGTGGTCCATGGCCTAGCGTTCCGCCGACGATCGCGTCGAGGGCCAGACGTTCGGCCGGAGCGACCTCAATCGAAATCGGAGCGCTTTCGGCGGTGTCAAATTGTTCGGTTTCGGGATTGAAGTAGGAGAGCGGAATGGACGGAATCTCGGTGATCCCTTCCCGGCGGGGCCGGATCGTGGTGGTGAACAACTTCACGTCCCCTTCGACGATGCCGGCCAGCGGCTCGTTGGCGACTTTGAAGTCGGCGGTCAATTGCGGCAACGCGGCCAGCGGCGGCGCCTGAACCAATTCCATCGGGCCATCGCCACGGATGCCGATGTGCAGGGTGATCGGATCACCCGCTTTGACGCTGGTCGGCGTCGCTTGCGTAACGATCTCGTATTGACCGACGGCGCCGCGATAGTCGGCGGGGCGACCGGCGGTGGGAATCGGTTTCACGTTGATCGAGTCGACTTCGGCGTCCGCCACAACCGGACGGCTGGCGACGACCGACAGCGTATTGCGGTTGAACGGCGACATGCCGAAGCCGCCGAAGGGAGACCGCCCGCCAAAGAAGTCGTCGTCGAACATTGAGCCGAACGGATCACGCGATTTGGCCAACCGCGTCGGATAGTCGAGCACGATCTGCAGGTCGTCCGCATCGATCTGGCCGGGACGCTTGGGATAGACGGTCGCATCGATCTGGTAGTGGTAGTAGGCCCGTTCTTCGCCGTTCGTGTCGGCTCGCAAGACTTCCTTGCCGCCGGGGCGTTGGCGATTTTCGGCCAGTTCATTCATACGCTCGCTGAAGGCGCCCCAGTTGGTCCCTTCCGAAAGCAACTGCCACATGTTTTCTTCCGACAGCGTCAAGTCGAAGTTGTCGTCATGGTACGGCTTGACCCACAGGTTGAGCGTCAGCGTGAGAGGCTGTCCGACATAAATGTCTTGCTGTTGACCGGTGATCTCGGCGAACAGCAGATCGCCCGTCTCGCTCTTGGTGGCGACGAAACGAATCGGCCCCGTCGAGCGGGTTTGCCCGTCAACGTTGACCGTAATCGGCGGGATCTCAAACGTGCCGGCCTCGCGAGGCGTGATTCGCCAGGCGTAGACGACCGAACTGCGATCCAGGCGACGACCGTTGATGATCGTCGTCTGGGTGCTGCGACTCGGCGTGCCGGCCAGGGTGATGTCGAGCCCCGGCACGTCGGCGATTTGCGGCTCGTCTTGCGAGGCCGCATCGGCCACTTCCAGTTGCAACGTCAGTGGGGCGCCAACGTACGCTTCGCGTGACGACAGCGACGCACGCAGATCGGCGGCGCTTGCCGGGGCCGCCGCGCCCAAGGTGACGGCGACGCATGCGAGCAGGGCGAGTGAAAAGCTGCGAGTATTCATCATTTTCGTCAGGTGAAAAAGGTTCATAACGTTTCCTGGTCGTAAAAGCGGGTTGCCGATTTGCGTTACCAATCTCGGTCGACGGGCACATAGCGGCGTTGCGCTTCGTGCTGGTTTTGCAAACGTCGCATCAGTTCGCGATCACGGACCGACTGCAGCAACTTTTGAGCTTCCTCCTTGGTCATCGGACGGGCGTCTTGCGGTTCGCCGGCGTCATCATGACCAAACTGGGGAACTCCGCTCGGCTGACCTTCCTGGTCTTGCGGCTCCTCTTGCTGCATCTCTTCCGACGATTGACCGGACGATTGCTGTTGGTCCTGCTGTTGGTCTTGTTGTTGGTCTTGTTGTTGGTCTTGTTGTTGGTCCTGTTGTTGGTCCTGTTGTTGATCCTGTTGTTGATCCTGTTGTTGATCCTGTTGTTGATCCTGTTGTTGATCCTGTTGTTGATCCTGTTGTTGGTCCTGCTGCTGATCCTGCTGCTGATCCTGCTGTTGGTCTTGTTGCTGATCCTGTTGTTGGTCCTGTTGTTGGTCCTGTTGTTGGTCCTGTTGTTGGTCCTGTTGTTGGTCCTGTTGTTGGTCCTGTTGTTGGTCCTGTTGTTGGTCCTGTTGTTGGTCTTGTTGTTGGTCTTGTTGTTGGTCTTGTTGTTGGTCTTGTTGTTGGTCTTGTTGCTCTTCCTGTTGCAGTTGGTCGATCAGCATCTGGGCAAGTTGGGCGTTGGCTCGGGCATCGCCGTCGGCAGGGTTGGCGGCCAGGGCGCTGCGGTAGTGTCCCAAGGCCGAGTTCAATCGCTCAATCGCGGCCGGTTTGTCTCGCTGGGCCAATTGCACCGCTTCGGCATAATCGCAATTGCCGAGGTTGTAGCGGGCTTTGGCTCGCAGGGCTTCGTCTCCTTCGGCAACGCTGCGGGAAAGCAGTTCGCGGGCCTGGCCGACTTGGCCGCTGCGGTATTGGGCGACCGCCTGGTTGTAAAGCAGTTCTGGCGTTTCCGGCATGTCGGCCATCAGGGCTTGGTCGTCGCCAATCGCCGCTTGAGCGCCATCGGCTTCGACCGTTTGGCTTTCCGTCGGACTGGCGGCCGCCACGTTGGTGGCCAGCATCAGCAAGACCAGCCCGGCTGCCGCTCCCTTGCCGCCAATTGCGCGGTAGGCGGAACGAAGCGGCAGCACGGCGCCGGCCGACGCGGGGAGAAAAGCGTCGATCAACAGGAGCATCAGCGCCGCGCCGATGAACCATTGATAGCGGGGGATGTAACTGTGAATGCGGGCCGTCTCGAAGTCGTGCGCTTCGACCTGCTGCACGTAGCTGCGGTAGACCTGATCCATGGCGACTTGTTTGGTTCCGGCCGGAATGTAGGCGCCGCCGCCGCTCAGAGCGACTTGCTTGAGCGTGGTCCCGTCGAGCTTCGACCAGACCTGCTGGCCTTCGTATTCGACGAACGAGCGAGCCGTTTGATCGTCGGGAATGCGGGCGCCTTGCTCCATGTCGCCAAGGCCGACGGTGAAGATGCGGATTTCCCGCTCATCATGCAGTCGCTGGGCGACTTCGATCGGGGCGCTTTCCTGGTCTTCGCCATCGGTAAAGACGACGATCGCCTGGTGGTTGCCGGTTTGATCAAGGAATCCGTTGGCGGCCGCCTGAAGCGCGTCGCCCAGTCGCGACCCGCCGACGGCGACGTCATGCGGACCGACTTCGGCCAACGTCTTTTTGAAGTCGTGGTGATGGCTGGTCAGGGGAACCATCTGCCGCGAGTCGCCGGCAAAGACGACCAGGCCGACGCGATCCCCCGGCATGGCGTCCATCATGTCTTCGATTTGTTGCTTGGCGCGGGCCAGTCGCGTGGGCGTAGCGTCTTCGGCCAGCATCGAGCGGGAGACGTCGAGCACGAACATCACCTCGATGCCGCGCTGCGGCACTTCTCGCCAGATCTTGCCCCAGCGAACGTCGACCAGGGCCAGCACTATGGCGATCATGGCGCCGACGACCAGCACGCTCTTCGCCAGCCGGCGTCGCGTGCTGCTGGCGGCGGCGAAGCGGTGGATCAGGTTGGCCGTGGCGAAACGAGCCAGGGCTCGCCGCCGGGCGATCGTCGCGATGACGAGAACGACGATCGCCGCGGCGACCAACCACAACCAGGAAAGGCTTAACAGACTTCCGACTTGAATATCCATGCGTTTCTTTACTCCGTAATCTTGCGATAGACGGTATTGCTCAGCAAAACCTCAGCGGCGATCAACCAGAACGCCAACAGCGCCAGCGGGGGCAAAGCCCACATGCCGAGATGGATCGGCTCGATCGCCAACTCGCGGAAATCGACAAAGTGTTTCGCTTCGACGTGACTCTTCTCTAACTGATCGATCTCGTCGTAAATCTTTTCGAGCGAGGCGGTGTCGGTCGCTCGGAAGTATTGCCCGCCGGTCGCATCGGCGATCGACTTCAGCGTCGCCTCGTCGATGTTGACCTGGGCCATCTGGAATGAGGTCCGTCCGGTGAACGGATCGATGACCGGCACGGGAGCTTGTCCCTTGGTGCCGACGCCGATCGTGTAAACCTTCACGTCCATCGACGCAGCCAATTCGGCGGCGACGATCGGATCGAGCTCGCCGGCGTTGTTTTCGCCATCGGTGAGCAGGATCACCACCTTGCTTTTCAGCTTCTGCTGATCCCCTTCGCTCAAGGCCGACAGCTTTTCAACCGCCAGGCCGAGGGCGTCGCCGATCGCGGTGCCGTCTTCGCTTCGCTCCATCGCGATCTTGGTTTGATCGAGCTGCTTGATCATGTAGGGATGATCGAGCGTCGGAGGCGAAATACCGTCGGCATTGCGGGCAAAGGTGACCAAGCCGACCAGGTCGGTCGTGCGGCCCGCCAGTTGGTCGTCGCCCGCGATGAATTTGCCGGCGACGTCTTTGACGGCGGTCAAGCGATCGACCGGTTGACCGTCGACATCAAAGTCCATCGCCTGCATGCTGCCAGAGCGATCGACCACCATCTCGATGGCGATTCCTTCGCTGTCGACCACCGTCTGCTTGCGTCCCTCTTGCGGACGAGCCAGGCAGACGATCAGCAGGGCGATCGCCCCCAACCGCAGCGCGGCCGGAGCCCACTGCAGACGTTGTTTCCAACTTGGCGCCAGACCGGCCATCCAGTGGGTCGAACTAAAGGGAAGGGCCGATTTTCGCTTGCTGCCAAGCAACCGCCACGCAATCAGCGGGACAAGCAACAGCAACAGCAGAAACCAGGCTGAAGATCCATAAAACATTAGGCGTCCTCCTGGGGAGCGGCCTGCGAAGTTTCGCTCGGCTGCTGGTCGGCGGTTTGTTGGATGAATTGACGGGCACGGTCAATCGCCTGGTTGGCGTCCGACTGATCGGGCTCGAACTGGGCGAATTTCACCAGGTCGGCCAGCGACAGGAAGACCCGCAACATCGCTCGTTGCTGGCCGTGTAGCACGCTGCCGCTGGCCGCCTGGTCCAGGAACTCGTCGGTCGTCAACTTGGGCGCGGCGATGTCAAACTGCTGTTCGACATAATTCCGCACGATGTTGGTCAAGCGAACGTAAAACTGTTCGGTCTGTCCGGCCCGCAGCAAGTCGGAGCGACGCAGCGCTTCTAAGTCGGCCAAGGCCTGGGCTTGCGGCGAACGTTTGCCGTTGCGACTGGGCCAAACCAACAGCGCGGCGCCGGCCAAGGCCAGAACCGCGCCGCCGCCGAGCGATCCGTACAGCCAGGCGTTGCTGGGGGACTCGTCGACCGGCAATTCCACAACTCCCTTGATATCGCGGAACTGCAGCGGATCGGGCGTGCCTTCCAAACTGCTGGTGATGGTGACGCTCAGCGGCGACGACTGAGCGATATCGCTGGTCGGGGACGCGGTTCGGGTGTCGGAATAAGCGATGGTGATCGGTGGAATTGACTGTTCGCCGGGAGTAAGGCTTTCGAGCTGATAGCGGCGGATCCATTGTCGCCCTTCGGCCGTTGGCAGGTCGGGCGCGTCTTGCGTGCCAAGGACGTTGAAGGTCCCCAGCTTCGCTTGCTCTTGCGGTAAGGTGACTAACACATTTTCGGGGACGTCGACCTTCAGGGTCAGCGTCACTGGTTCGGCGATCTGAGCGGTCTCTTGGTCAACCGTCGCCGTCACCGAGACGGGGCCGTCGGTCGACGTCCGCGTGATCGCCGCGGCGTCGGCGCTGGCGCAGAACAGCGCGAGCAGCAGAGCGGCGCAAGCGGTCTGACGAATCGCCGACAGCAGCGGAGGCGAAGTGAGGAATTTCATCGACGGCGCTCCCGTTGGTGGAAGAATTTTTGCAGGGGATCGGCGAAGTCTTCGCCAGTAAATACGTGAATCGGATCGAGGCCTAGCTTCTTGAACGTCTGATCGCGCCGCTCGGCAATCTCTTGGGCTCGCTCGGCGTAAATCTGGCGAACGCGGCTGTTGGAGGTGTCGACCAGCACCGTCTCGCCCGATTCGGCGTCGTACAGGTCGAGCAGCCCGACGTTGGGCAGTTCAAACTCGCGACGGTCCGACACGACGATCGGAATGACGTCATGCTTTCGCCGGGCGATCTTTAGCGGACGCTCGTAGTCATCGTCTTGAAAGTCGCTGACGACGAACGCGATCGAGCGGCGTTTGGCGGTGTGGTTTAGGTGCTCCAAGGCTCGCGACAAGTTGGTCCCTTGTCCGATCGGTTGACAGTAAAGCAGCTCGCGGATGACCCGCAGGACATGCCGCGAACCGCTGCGGGGGGGAATCGCTTTTTCGATATCGTCGGTGAACAAGGTCAACGCGACCTTGTCGTTGTTCCGGATGGCCGAGAAGGCGAGCGTAGCGCCTAGTTCGGCGACCAACTCACGCTTCGACTGCCAATGCGTCCCCAGGCCTTGCGAAGCGCTGAGGTCGACCAACAGCGTGACGGTCAGCTGACGCTCTTCGCGGAACAACTTGACGAACGGTTCGCCGGTTCGCGCGGTCACGTTCCAGTCGATCGCCCGGACGTCGTCGCCAATGCGGTAGGGGCGAACTTCTTCAAACTCGACCCCACGGCCTTTGAAGGCGGAGTGGTATTGGCCGGCGAGCAGGTTCTCGGCCAGATGCGACGTGCGAATCTGGATTCGCCGGATCTTTTGTAAAACTTCGCGAGGGATCATGAGCTTTGACTTACAGGCATAGGGAAGTGGTGTTGCAAATGACTTTGACAGCCGCCGGGAATTGGCTGCGGCCTACGAGGCCGCAGCCAACCCGCCAGCTTCCTCTTCGCTCTACGGGACCGCGACGTGATCGAGGATCGATCGAACCACGTCGTCGGATGTTTTTTCTTCCGCTTCGGCTTCGTACGTGACGATCAACCGATGCCGCAGCACGTCGGGGGCGATCTCTTTGACGTCTCCCGGCACGACATAGCCGCGGCCGCATAGGAACGCGTTCGCTTTCGCCGCCAACGTCAGGCTGATCGTCGCACGGGGCGAGACGCCATACTGAATCAAGTCGGCCAGCGGCAAGCGGTAGGCGCCGGGATCGCGAGTCGCCATCACCAGGTCGACGATGTAGTCGCGAACCTTTTCGTCGACGTAAATCTGGTCAACCAAATCGCGGGCTCGCAGGATCTCTTCCGGCGATAGCGTTGGGTTCACCTCCATCGAGGTCTTGGTCTTCGACATCCGCTCGAGAATCTGGATCTCTTCGTCGCGAGTCGGATGGCCAACCAGGACCTTGAGCATGAACCGGTCCATCTGCGCTTCCGGCAGCGGGTAGGTTCCCTCTTGCTCGATCGGGTTTTGGGTCGCCATCACCAGGAACGGCTCTTCGAGCTTGTAGGTGTGGTGGCCGATCGTCACTTGGCGTTCCTGCATCGCTTCGAGCAGGGCGCTTTGCACCTTGGCCGGAGCGCGGTTGATTTCGTCCGCCAAGATTAGGTTCGAGAAAATTGGTCCTTTCTGAATCGCAAAGTCTTGTTGTTGGGGACGGTAAATCTGCGTCCCGATCAAGTCGGCCGGCAGCAAGTCTGGGGTAAATTGGATCCGCTGAAAGTCGGTGCTGATTCCTTTCGCCAAGCAAGCGACGGCGGTCGTCTTCGCCAGACCAGGCACGCCTTCGATCAACAGGTGACCGTTGGTCAACAAACCAACCTGCATGCGATGAATCAGTTGTCGCTGGCCGACGATGACCCGCCCGATTTCATCGAGCAACCGGCGGAACGGAGTACTGCGAATCTTGATTTCTTCCGTCAGTTCGTTGATCCGATCATGAGCGGAGGGAGTGGAGTTAACAGTCGCCATGGGAAAGCCTCGAAGAAAGTGGTGAGCAGGGCAAAAACGCCGCAGCGTGAATGATTCAAATCGATTGCGGAAATTGGGGACGCGAGCGGTTCGCGTCGTGTGGCTCACCAAAATGCAACCGCCGTGCCAAAGCCGTTTGGCCCTAGAAAACAGGGGTTTTCGCCGTTTTCGGACGAAGGAGCTGGGGCATTTTGCCCCACGCCGTCAGAATGCCCCAATTGGAAGAGATGGGGCCCAGAAAACTGGCGCCATGTTCTTATCGCGTTTTCGCCAGAAGAGCATGTCTTCAATACGTTCTGGCAGGACCTAACCGTCCGTTGATTTTCTCGACGGACTGCGTGATCGCACGGATGCGATCCCAAAATAACGACGTAAGTCGTTATTTTGCGAGCCGCGAAGAGCTATGCTCTGAGCCTCGCGAGGTTGAAAAATGCCACGATGGCATTTTTCAACAGGCAGCTAAGACATGCTTACTTGGCGAAGACGCCGTGAAAGATGGCGCCAAGGGACAAGAGTATCTCGCGAAAGAACTTGGCCTACTCGTCGACGCCGTATTGCTTCAGCTTGCGATAGAGCGTTTTGCGATCGAGTCCCAGTACCTGGGCGGCGAGCGATTTGTTGTTGTCGACCGCTTGCAGCACGTGCAGGATATACCGCCGCTCGACTTCCTGCATCGAAGCGAGTTCGCTCGGGTCATCGCCGCCGATAAAGACCTGCGCACTGCGATAATCGCGGATCTTCTCGGGCAAGTCGTCAACCGCGATCTTTTCAAACGGGGTCAGGGCGACCGCCCGCTCCATGACGTTTCGCAGCTCGCGAACATTGCCGGGCCACGAGTAGTTCAGCAGTCGCTCGGCGGCCGGATCAGAAATACCCAGGACATTCCGCTGCGAACGCTTGCCGGCCTGTTCGATAAACCGCTGGGCCAGCAGCAGCGTGTCGGTGCCGCGAGCCCGCAGTGGCGGCAGATCGAGCTGAATGACGTTGATCCGGTAGAACAAGTCTTCGCGAAACCGTCCTTCTTCCACTTCGGTCAGCAAGTCGCGGTTAGTCGCCGTGATCAGACGAACGTTAAACGGCACTTCCTGATCGCCGCCGACCGGACGGACGACGCTTTCCTCGAGTGCCCGTAACAGCTTCGGCTGCATCGCCAGCGGCAGTTCGCCGATTTCGTCGAGGAAGAGTGCGCCTCCTTCGGCCTGCAGAAACAAACCGCGCCGTTCCGCTTTGGCGTCGGTGAAGGCGCCTTTGGCGTGACCGAACAATTCGCTCTCAAGCAGCGTCTCTGGCAACGCGGCGCAGTTGACCGGCACGAAGGGACCGCTGCTGCGGTGACTGGTCCGATGAATCGACCGGGCGACCAGCTCTTTGCCAGTTCCGCTTTCGCCGCAGACCAACACCGAGGCTTCGGTCGTTGCGATCCGAGCGATCTGGTCGTAAAGCTTCGCCATCACCGGGCTGCCGCCGACCATCTCTTCAAAGTGCCCCCCTTGCGCCGCTTCCTCGCTAAGGACCTTCACCTTCTCCTGCAACTCGCGATGTTTGACGGCGCGGGAGAGGGTCAGGGCCAGCAGTTCCATTTCGATCGGCTTGGTGACAAAGTCATACGCCCCGGCGCGAATTGCGGCGACGGCCGTTTCGAGACTGCCAAACGCGGTCATTACGATTACCGGAATGTCAGGGCGATTGGCGGTGACGCGCTCGCACAGTTCCGTACCGCTCATCCCTTTCATACGGAGATCGGTCAACAGGACGTCAAAATCCTGCGTCTTGACCAGATCAAGCGCTTCGTCGGCCGACGTCCGCCAGGTGGGCTGAAAGCCACGGAGCCGCAAGTCGGTCTCCAGCAGCTGGCACATGTTCGCTTCGTCGTCGACGATCAAGACTCGTCCACAGTTGTTCGCTTCCATTTACGCAACCTGCTGGGGCAGATAGATGGTGAATCGACTGCCTTCGCCCAATTGGCTTTGGACGTCGATCCAGCCGTTGTGATCTTCGACAATACCATACGAAACCGACAGCCCAAGCCCGGTCCCTTCGCCGACATCCTTGGTCGTGAAGAAGGGCTCAAACAAGTGGGGCATCGCTTCTTCCGAAATGCCAGTCCCTTGATCTTCCACGCTTATGCAGTAGTACTGCTCTGTTGGCGAGATGGCGCCGCCAGGGGGAGCGGCCATTTGGCTCTCCAAGGCGACGCGAACCGTCCCGCCGCTGCTGGCATGAATCGCATTAACGATCAAGTTGGTAACCACCTGTTGGATCTGGGCCGGATCGACCGCGGTCGAAAGGGAAGGGCCGTCAACGGCGACGAGTTCCACGTCGCACTGATGCGCCATCGGCTGTAGCAGGTTGATCGCGCTGGCGATTAATTCTCGCAAGTCGACGGTGGTCCGTTGCGGCGGTCGACGGCGGGCGAAGCCGAGCAGTTGGCGAATGATCTCCGCCATCCGGTCCGCTTCCGACTTGATCACCAGCGCGCTTTCGGTCACCTCTTCGGCGCTCAGCCGATGCGAAGCGATCAGCCCGGCGCGTCCCGAGACGACGTTGAGCGGCGTTCCCAGTTCGTGGGCGATGCCGGAAGCGAGCCGTCCCACCGTCTTCACCCGATCAATGTGCCGCAATTGTTCCATCGCCGACAGGCGTGCGGTCGCCGCTTCATCCAACTCTTGCTGCTGCGTTTGCAGCGTCTCGCTCATCTCGTTCAGCGCGGCGCCCAACTGGGCGATCTCGTCATTGCCGGCGACCTGCACCGGGCTAGAGAAATCGCCGGCACTGATTCGCTTGGTCTTGGCGACCAATTTGTCGAGCCGCTGCCCTACCATCCGCACGCCAAAAAAGATAATCACCAGTCCGAAGATTGACATCGCTGCGATGATCAGGGCGGTGCGATAGGTGGTCAGCCGCGCGTACTCTTCCGCTTCTTCCAGGGGGACGTTGAACTCGACGTAACCGGCTCGTGCGTTCTCGACATCGACCGGGTAGTAGATCATGTACTGATCTTCTCCTTCGGCGTCGTGCGTGATGATCGTCGCCATCGTCTTGGTGGTGGCGACGGCCAGCTCTTGTTGAGGAGGGAGATCGGTCTCGGGGGACGCGTCGCCATCGGTCGGAACCCAGCGAATGGTCATTTGCTGGTGGCGAGTGGCGAAGTCGCGGACCAACTTGATGGCGCCTTGGTGCCCTTGATCCTTCCAGGCGACGATCAACGTCTCTCGCACTTCATTGCCAAGCGACGCGGCGGTCTCTTCCTGGGCTCGCTTGTACTGCTCAAACTCGCTCTGCGCCGTCAGGTAGCCGAACAAGGAAGTCAGCAGAACAATGCCCAGCAGGAAGATGCCGACAATTTTCGCGGTCAGTTTCATGGAACGATGGGGAACTGGTCAATCCGATGAAGGTTCGTGCCCCGGCGAGACATTGCCAGTCGTCGTGGCGCGCAACGGGGGCGTCTTCAAACGCAATTGGCAAGTGTAGCATGCCGCACGGGTTTGTGACGGAGTTTCCAAGGAGCTAGAACAGAAGGATTAGAGGGGCTATTCAGCCGAATCGCCATATTCCAGCCGATGGCATTCGAGCCAGGTCGGCGGTTCGCACCGCTCGGCCAGTTTGCGAATCACCGTTTCAGGAACCTGGCTGCTGCGGGCCTTGTTCTGCGCCAAAATCTGCTTCAGCGACGGTTCGAGATAGACGATCTCGATCCGGGCGCCATAGTCGTTAAACAAGTCGAGCCACCGGCCGCGGGTCAATCGCATCGTGTTGGTGGCGTTAAACGCGAACGACTTGTTGGCGCGCAGCAATTCGCGACAACGCTCGCGGGCCAACTGGGCGACTTCTCCCTGGTTGTCGGTCGGATCGATGTCGAGCTCGACCCGAATATCGTCGAGCGCAACGATCGGCAATTCGCTACGGTTCTGGGCGATCCACGTATCCTTGCCGCTGCCAGGCAAGCCCGACAATAACGTCACGGTGCAGCGGAAGTCTTCGTGCGGAACGTAATGCAGGTTCGGCTCGGCCTGACGGAAGAAGGTGAAGCGGGCATGCTCGGTCGCAAAGGGATAGGGCTGGTCGTAGCAGCCCGCTTCTTCCGACGCCAGCTTCCAATAGTGCAGGTTTTCTTCGGGCCGCGACATCGAGTCGGTATCGCGGCCGCGGGTATCCGCCAACGCAAAGAGATAGAGCAACCGATTATTGACCAGCCATGACAAGCGGACTACTTCATGCGTCGGCTCGGATCGCTCCAGCAAAAACGTGGGTCGTCCGTGGTTCCGAACCATCCGGGCGATCGCTTCGCGCGTCAGCAAGTCGCAGCCCAAGTCGCGCAAAATCGCCCGAGCCAAATGCTCTCCCTTCACTGCATGTTTGGGAGAGCGAACGTGGCCGGTTACGGAATCGACTTCGGTCGTCAGCGGCTTGGCGATGTCGTGAAACAAGGCGGTAAACGTCAAGTTGGTCTGATCTCGCTGCGGCAGACTACTCCACTCATCAAGCCTGCGCAGTTCCTGCAAGACCATCTTGGTGTGGGTCCAAACATCTCCCTCGGCATGCCACTGGGCGTCTTGCGCGCAAGCCGCCATCGCGGCGCACCAAGGTTGCGTTTCGGCCCAGGCGGCGACTTCGTCCACGGTCGCGTTCTTCAGCTGTTCCCAGTTCATTGCCAGATATCCACGCCTTCGGCCAGTTGGTTGGGCGTCATGGCTTGTTGTTGCCAATGCTCACTCCGCTTGATCTTTTCGACAAACTCGGGACGCACGAACTTGGCCCGCGCGGTAACGGCGCCCTCGGCTTCGGTTCGCACATACAAGCCCTCCATCCGGTTGTCGGTCTTCCCTGTAAAGGGATTCTCAAAGCTGCTGTCGAACCGCGAGGCGCCAATCTGCTTTTCCAAGTCGCTACGTCGGAGCGAACCGGTATGCACAACCGGCACGGTCTGCACGCCGCTTCCTTCCAGCCGCGCCAAGCGACGCTGCAAATCGAGGAAGACGCCGTGCCGTTTGTCGTAAATGTCGAACTCAAAAAAGTAGTGCGACAGTTGACGGTAGTGAATCGAATGCTTGGCGTAGACCCACTCGCCGAACAGCAGGAAGCGGTTCTCAAGCATTTCTTCGAGCACCTGGCGTTTAACCATGGCCCATTGTTTAAACAGGTCATATTGCGGATGCATGCCTTCGGTGATCAGGTGCCCGCGACATTGCAGGACCAGTTCGCCGGCGTCGGAAAAATGAATGCCGACATTCGTGCCGTCCAGTTTCTCTTCGACGATCAGCGACGGATCGGCGATAAGCTTCGTCGATTCCGCCTCGCCAAGATGCTTGTCATCGGCGGTGCCCTGCGACCCAAACAGATGGGGCGTGCGAGGATACTTGGTAAAGTCGCCATGCGACGTACCCATGGCTAGGCTCCTTGTGTTGGTTGGGGTAATACGAGGGACCGGAGTAACTCAGCGTATTCTTCTTTTCTCGGCAGATAATAGTCAATGTAGATCCGCCGGCGGCGAGCAGCGACCGTTTGGTTGAGGATTGGGTTGAAGGAGGTTTTCTCAAACGTTTCCCAGTACAGACCGACGCCACGTTTCTGCCAACTCGGCAGACTGTTGTAGTTGATTCCCCGTTGGAGCAGCAACTCGTTTTTGTCGCGCACAGATAGCCCAAGCAAACGCCGCGTCGCTTGTCGAGCGCTGCAGCCTTCCTGGCGAAGCGTCCAATAGCACCAAGCGTTGAGCGCGTTCCTCGCCGCATCCTCACACCGCCAGCGGAAGTAGTCGACGACGAGCTCGATGTTGGGAAGTTGCGAGATGCGACAATCGAAGCTGGCCGCCTGGCCGAGTTGTAGCGAGAATTGGGCGCTCGCCTCGCCGGCGAGAGTCGAAACGTATTTGCGGAGCTTGCGACCGAAATGACGTTCGTCTCGATCAAGTAGCAGCGAGATCTCGTCACTTTCGGTATAAGCGTACAGCACGCGAAATCCGCAGTTCATCAGAGACTTCGCCGTCGCTGTCATGAAGTCGCGAAACCGAACGTCGAATGGCGCTTTGAACTGGCAAACATCTTTCGTTAGCCGAGTGAAGCTCCGGCCGTCGAGCCGTGCAACCATATACATCTCGGGCAGCACGCATAGATCGGATGCCGTTTCAAATACCCGCATCTTGTTGTCGAGCTGTTTAAATCTCATCGTTCCATTCCTCTACCTCGAAGCCGCGTTCGCTCAGGCGAACGTACCACAGGGCGTCAAAACCTTCCTCTTGCGTAGGAAGTTCTAAACGTTTCGCAGTCGCCAGCAGTCCAACCTCCGGAATCGAGTGTTCACGCTGCTGATTCCGCACCAGGCACTCGGCGATCTTCGAGCTAAAGTAGTAGCCGACAACGGAGTATCTCGCCTTCTTCAGGGCGCCAAGATAGGAAGCCCGATCATCCCGCGTTGGATTGGTATTGTCGATCACCAGGGGCTGGTCGGTCTCCAGACAAGCCGTCATCAGACGCCGCTCTCGATGGCGTGTGCGGAGCAAGTCGAGACTGATCCGCACGTGCGTGGCGAAGAAGCGTTCTCGATAGAACGACGACTTGCCCGAGGCCTGCAGGCCGATGAAGAGTATGCCTTCCATATCAACGCTCGCGATCAGTGCTGAAACGCAAAAAGCCCGCCCGATTATGAAAAACCGGGTGGGCTTGCTATCTCTCCTTAAGAGGCTTCGCCTCTAAAAGTAGTGGTCCCGGTTCACGCCGTCAAAAACAGCCTTTCGCGAGACAACACCTCTTGAAGCGGAGGCCGGAACCGCAGGGGCAAAGATCGTTCCGCCCCAGCTTTTCTTCCAGCAGTTTGTCGCCATGGACGATCCGCACTCCGCGCTTCACTTGCGTTTCGGAAGGGAATCCATGGCGCCGCTTGCTCATGTTCTCGAAAAAAATGGCTGTTCGTCGAGTTGTCGATCGAAGTCGTGTCGCATGACGCACCTCTTCTTGGTGAAAGTTCTTCCGCTTAGAGAGTTCCTGCAGCAAAAGGTTCGCAAGAACGTTTGCAGGGCGTGGAAGAAACCAACGTCTTTTTTCCACATCGCCTTGCCCGGTTGCTCTGCAACGGTCGAGACGATTCTTCCGGTTGCCGGGCGTCGCTTTGCGGTAGACCGTGCGCGCCGGGTTCTCGCCAATGCGACTTGGCGCACCGCCGCGACGTAGCATCGCATAGCGACTTGCATGGGGCAAACGCTGGCACGAGGCTTGGCAAGGTGACGAGCGAGCGCAGCCTCGGGAACCCGCGAATCGCCGCCGCAGCTAGAAAGCGAAGTCTTACGGGAGTGATGGCGCCTTAAGAATTAAAACTCCTTAAGGTAAGGCAATGAAGGGTGGGATGGAGAGTAGAGTTTGACGAAGAATGGATCAACCCACCTGGTCCTGCTAAGGCCCAAACCCCAACAAGCGCCAATCCGTCCGCGTCCCATTCTCAACCTTGAGGTATGTACCAGCGCTATGAAAATCTTAGAGACTGCTGCCATTGTTGTGGGGCTGGTTTCGCTCGCCTTTGTCGGCTGCGTTTCGCAGGCCGAATCCCACGAAGAGATCCACGGCGAATCGGAGTCGCACGCGGAAACCCATGGCGAAGCGCACGGCGAATCAGGACATCCGCAACACAAGATCATCGTCACCAGCCCGGTGGTGAAGGATGTGGTCAGTACGCAACAATACGTCTGCCAGATCCACTCCTGCAAACATATCGAAGTTCGCGCCCTGGAAGGGGGTTACCTCGACGAAATTGGGATCAACGAAGGTCAGGCGGTGAAAAAGGGAGAACGGATGTTCAAGATTCTCCCCACGCTCTACCAGGCCAAACTTGATTCGGAATCGGCCGAACTGCAGCGAATTTCGATCGAACTGCAGAACGCCGAAAAGCTGAACGCCAAAGGGATCGTTTCGCCGCAGGAAATCATGCTGAAAAAGGCGGAGCTGGCCAAGGCGCAAGCCAACATGGAACTAGCGAAAGCCGAGCTGAACTTTACCGACGTGAAGGCGCCGTTTGACGGCATCGTCGATCGCCAATATTGCCAGTTGGGCAGTCTGATCGAAGAAGGAGACATTCTGACGACCTTGTCCGACAACAATCTGATGTGGGTTTACTTCAACGTGTCGGAAGCGCGGTATCTGGAATACAAGCAAGAGCTCGATAAGAGCAAAGGCGACAGTCAAGATCAGCTGACGATCGAACTGAAGCTGGCCAACGGCGCCATTTTTCCGCAGCAAGGCGAGATCGGCGCCATTGAGGCCGACTTCAACAATACGACCGGCAACATCGAGTTTCGGGCCGACTTCGCCAATCCCAGCGGACTGCTGCGAAACGGCCAGACCGGGACGATTCTGATCCACCGGACGATGAAAGACGTCTTCGTCATTCCGCAGCGGGCGACGTACGAAATCCTCGACAAGCGGTATGCGTTTGTCGTCGATGAGCAAAACGTCGTCCATCAGCGCGACATCGCGGTCGAGAGCGAGCAGGACGACATCTTTGTGCTGAAAGAGGGCTTGGCTCCGGGTGAAAAAATCGTCTTCGAGGGAATTCGACAAGTTCGCGATGGCGACAAGATCGCGTTCGAGTACCGCGCTCCCGAAGAGATTTTGAACCACCTGAAATATCCGGCCGAGTAAGGGAGGCGCCTAGCATGTTTTCCAAATTCCTCCATCGGCCGGCGTTGGCCATCGTGATCTCGCTGCTCATCTTGTTCATGGGCGGTCTATCGATCGTGTCGCTGCCGATTTCGCAATTTCCGGACGTGGCGCCGCCGAGCGTCGTCGTCTCGCTCTCGTTCCCTGGTTCGAGCGCCAAGATTCTGGTCGACTCAACGCTCGTTATTTTGGAGCGGGCCATCAACGGCGTGCCGGACATGCGGTACATGACTTCGGCGGCCACCAGCGCCGGCGAAGCGACGATCATGATCACCTTTGAGCCGGGCACCGATCCGAACGTGGCGGTCTTGAACGTCAACAACCGCATTCAGATGGTCAAGAACCAACTGCCCCCAATCGTCGAACGAGAAGGCATCATCGTCATGCAGAACATGACGAGCATGCTGATGTACGTCAACGTTTACAGCACCGACCCCAAAGTCGACCAAAACTTTCTGTACAACTACGTCAGCGCCAACCTGCTGCCGGAGATCCAACGGACCCGCGGCGTCGGTCGCGCGAAGATTCTTGGTAACCGAGCCTACGCGATGCGGGTTGAGCTCGATCTCGACCGCATGCGAAACTACAACATTTCGTCGGCCGACATCATGGAGGCGATCAAAGAACAAAGCCTGATCGGTTCGCCAGGGCGGCTTGGTCAGGCGACTGGAACGACCTCGCAAACGATCGAATACGTGCTGACCTGGATCGGCCGGTACGACAAACCCGATCAATATGGCGACATCATCCTGCGGGCCAACGAAAAAGGGGAGATCCTCCGGCTGCGGGACGTTGCGAACGTCTCGCTCGGTTCGGCCTTTTACGACCTCTATTCCGACATCGACGGCTACCCGTCCGCTTCGATCGTGCTGAAGCAGATCCCCGGCTCCAACGCGGCCGACGTGATCGACGAGGTGAAGGATAAGCTGAAAGAGTTCAAAGCCGATATGTTCCCGCCGGGGATGGAATACGCGATCAGCTACGACGTTTCGAGCTTCCTGGACGCGTCGATCGAGAAGGTGCTGCACACGCTGTTTGAAGCGTTCGTGCTGGTGTCGCTGGTGGTCTTTTTGTTTCTGGGGGACTTCCGCAGTACGTTGATTCCGACCTTGGCGGTGCCGGTCTCGTTGATTGGGACGTTCTTCTTCATGAGTATGTTCGGGATGTCGATCAACCTGATCACGCTGTTCGCCCTGGTGTTGGCGATCGGCGTGGTGGTCGACGACGCGATCGTGGTGGTCGAAGCGGTCCACGCCAAAATGCACGAGAAGCATCTCTCTCCCTACGCGGCGACCAAAGAAGTGGTCGGCGAAATCAGCGGGGCAATCATCGCGATTACGCTGGTGATGACCTCGGTGTTTATCCCGGTCTGCTTTATGCCGGGGGCCGTCGGCGTTTTCTATCGGCAGTTCGCCCTGACGATGGCGATGTCGATCGTGCTGTCGGGCGTGGTGGCGTTGACGCTGACGCCGGTGCTGTGTGCGATGATCTTGAAGCCCCACGGCCAGCAAAAACAGACCGGCATTATCGGCTTGATGAACGGCGTCATCAATCGAACCGGCGATGCCGCTAACCCCATCCGCCTGGTGCTGTCGATGATTCTGGGCGCCGCGGTCGGCTACGGAATTTACGAATTGCTGCATGTCGAGATCGTGCACGAGGTCATCTCGGAACAACTGGAGCTGACGCCGACTCGGATGATGACGATCGGCGCTGTGATGGCGGTTCTCTTCTTCTTCACCTTCCGGGCAGTCTTCTCCGGCAGTCGCGAGGGTGAGAAGAAGTTGCGGGGGCCGATCGGCATGTTCCTGAAAGTGTTTGATAGCGGCGTCGAATGGGTGACCCGCGGCTATGTCGGCGTTGTCGGTCTGGTCGTGACCCGGCGGATCGTGACGATGGCGGTGATCGGCTTGTTCGGCTGGGGCATTCTGGTCGTCAACGAAGTGTTGCCGTCCGGCTTTATTCCTTTGGAAGACCAGGGGGTCATCTATGGAATCATTCAGACTCCGCCGGGCTCGACGCTCGAATACACAAACTCGAAGTCGCACGAACTGCAGAAGATCTGCAAAGAATTTGACGAAGTCACGTCGGTCACTTCGCTGGCCGGCTACGAAATCTTGACCGAAGGTCGCGGCTCGAACGCTGGTACCTGCTTGATCAACCTGAAGCCCTGGGCTGAACGCGAACTGACGTCCAAGGAATTGATCGCCGAGTTGGAAGAGCGGGGTCGTGAGATCTCGAACGTGAAGCTGGAGTTCTTCGAGCCGCCGGCTGTGCCGGGCTTTGGCGCCGCGGGCGGTTTCTCACTCTGCTTGCTCGATAAGACGAATACCGGCGACTACGACGCGTTTGGCAAGGTGACCGAGGACTTCCTGGCCGCCCTTGAAAAGCGGAAAGAGTTGAAAGGGTTGTTTACCTTCTTCGCGAACGACTATCCGCAGTACGAGATTTTGATCGACAATGACGTCGCCATGCAGAAAGGGGTGTCGATCGAAGACGCGATGGAGAATTTCTCGATCGTGGTCGGCAGTACCTGGGAGCAGGGCTTCATTCGCTTTGGTCAGTTTTCCAAGGTCTACGTGCAGTCGGCGCCCGAGTATCGCCGCTATCCCGAAGACCTCGACAACATGTACGTCAAGAACGACGAAGGGGAGATGGTTCCCTACTCGGCGTTCATGAAGATCGAGAAGCGGCAGGGGATGAACGAAATCAACCGTTACAATCTCTACACGACGGCGATTATCCAAGGCGCTCCGGCGGCGGGTTATAGTAGCGGTCAAGCGCTGCAGGCGATTCAAGAAGTCGCCGACGAAGTGCTGCCGCATGGCTACGGCATCGGCTGGCAAGGCTTGGCCTATGACGAAGCGGGCAAGGGAAACACGGCGGTCCTTATTTTTGCGGTCGTGGTGATCTTCGTCTACCTGGTGCTGGTCGGGCAATACGAGAGCTTCCTGCTGCCGCTGGCGGTGCTGGTCTCGCTGCCGGTCGGATTGTTCGGTTCGTTTCTGATGCTAAAAGGGATGGGGCTGGCGAACGACGTTTATTGCCAAATCGGCCTGGTGATGCTGGTCGGTTTGCTTGGCAAGAATGCGATCCTGATTATCGAGTTCGCCGTCCAGCGGCGACACGAAGGGCTCAGTATCCGCGACGCGGCGATCGAGGGGGGCGCACTCCGTTTCCGCCCGATCATGATGACGTCGTTCGCGTTCGTCGCCGGTCTGATTCCGCTGGTCCGGGCAACCGGTCCTGGCGCCATCGGCAACCGGACGATCGGTACGACGGCCGTCGGCGGGATGCTGATGGGTACGCTGATCGGCGTGCTGGTCATTCCCGGTTTGTATTACCTGTTCGCCAAGTTGTCGGACGGCAAGCAGTTGATCAAGCAAGAGCATGACGACCCGCTCAGCGAGATCTTCGAGCGTGACCAGGCGCATCCGCCGCATGAAATGGGTGGGCCTGACTCGCAGCATGGCCCGAGCCAGGCGTAGCCCGCGGAAGATTCCGTAAGAGTTTGCCAGATCGTCAAACTTAAACGCATCGCTCTCGGCAGGGCCAGGCGATGTGCGAGAAATTTGAATACGCCGCAGCGAATTTGCTGCGGCGTTTTCGTTGGCGGACTTGGTAAGGTTTGCAGCTGGTAGCGGTTGTATGCGCCAATGGCTTCGCGGCGCGGCGAGGATGAAGTGCGGATCGTCTTCCCCTAGACCGCCTAATCGGCCCCTTAATGTCTTTTAATGATGTGCTGGCGACGCGGCGAAACCTGCTGTTTTCCCGCGTCTTTCTAGCGATTCGATCAGGTAAGATCGCCGCCGCCGCGCCGGACGCGAAGGATTGCCTGACCTGCCCTTATTTTTCTGCCGATACGATTTGAGCGGGAAGTATCTAGCCCACGCGTTATGCGGTCTGTCGCAATTGGACCGTCTGGCTACGGATACTAGCACTGACCGAAAAAGTCCGCCACCAGCGCGGAAGGCATGGGATCGAACACCAAACGATTGGCAGAAGTCGCAAGGGGCGGAACGATGAGACGGAGTCGACCTAACGTTGGTTTCAAGACGAGTGCGTCGCGGCAATGCCTGATCGTAGTCGCCATCGCCTGCGTTCTGTTAGCGGCCTTGTCTGGATGCTCGATTCCCAAACTCTGTTGCGCCAAGAAGGGGCCGGATCTGCCGTACGACTTCAACGGTGAGACGACCGCTCAGAACTCGGCCGACGTCGGCATCGAAGAGTTCTTCGACGATCGCGTGCTGACGCAGTTGATGGCGCAGGGGCTGGTTAACAACCAGGAGCTGAAGATCCGTAATCAGGAAATTCGGATCGCCAGCAACGAAATCATGGCTCGTCGCGGCGCCATCCTGCCGTTCGTCTCGGTCGGCGCCCGCGGCGGTATGGAGCGAACCAGCAAATTCACTCCGCTTGGCGCCGCGGAAGAGCAACTGACCTATCCAGTGGGCGGCAAGTTCCCCGATCCATTGCCCAACGTTGGACTAACCGCCAATCTCTTCTGGCGGATCGACATTTGGCGAGAACTGCGAAACGCCCGCGACGCCGCGATGCAGCGGTATGTCGAAGCGGTCGAAGTGCGAAACTACTTCGTTACCCAACTGGTCGCCGAGATCGCCACCAGCTACTACGAACTGGCGGCCCTCGACAAGCGGATGCAATACCTCAATCAAACGATCGCCATCCAAAAGCAAAGCCTGGAAGTGGCCCAGGCGCAAAAAGACGCCGGTCGCGGTACCGAACTGGGCGTGCAGCGTTTTCTGGCCGAAGTGCGGAAGAACGAAAGCGAGTTGCTGATCGTCAAGCAGCAGATTATCGAGACCGAAAACAAGATTAACTTCCTGGTCGGCCGCTATCCGCAGCCGGTCGCTCGCACCGAGTGGGACTTCATCGTCCTCGATTCGCAAGTGTTGGCGGTCGGGGTGCCGGCGCAATTGCTCGCCAATCGCCGCGACATTCGCGCCGCCGAGCGAGAGCTGGCCGCGTCGGGACTCGACGTGTTGGTCGCCCGGGCTCGCTTCTTCCCGCGGTTCGACATCACCGCCGGCATCGGTTACGAGGCGTTCAATCCGCGCTACCTGTTTGACCCGGGCTCCTTTATCGCCAACGCCGCCGGCGAACTGGTCGCTCCTTTGATCAACAAGTCGGCGATCAAGGCCGACTACCTGAACGCCAACGCGCGTCAGCTGCAAGCGGTCTACGACTATCAGCGGACCGTGCTGAACGCCTACACCGAAGTGATCAACGCCATCACCAAGGTCGAGAACTACCGCCAGAGCGTCCAGATCAAGCAAGGTCAGGTCGCCGCCTTGGATGAATCGGTCAACGTGGCGACTGATCTGTTCCAGAACGCCCGGGCCGAATACGTCGACGTCCTCTTCTCGCAACGCGACTTGCTGGAAGCGAGAACCGATTTGATCGAGACGAAGCGACAGCAACTGTCGGCGATCGTAAAAGCGTACCAGGCCCTCGGCGGCGGCTTCCTCTGGTCGAGCAGCGGGTCGACGTGGCTGGACGTTTACTGTGAACCTCTGCTGATTGAGCCCGACGAAGTGATCATGCCGCCAATGCCGGAGGACGCGGTCGACCTGCCGGAACCGACCGCCGCTTCACCGGTACCGGCCGTCCCCACGATGGCGCCGCCGGCGATCGATCCGCAGGAACTGTCGCAGCCCGACCAAGTGAGCTTGCAACCGGCGCACGTCGATCCAATCTGGGCGAACAACCCCGCGCCCGCCACGCCCAATCGTCCCGTCTCCTACGATCAGCCGGCCGCCTATCCGCCGCCGGTGTTGATCGAAAATCCGCTGCGTCCGTAGCGCCGCTTACCAACGCAGGCAAGTAGCGGCGATCGGCGTCTCGGGTGGATCGCCGTGGGGCGACTTGCGATACTAGGGACTTGCTGGTTCGTAGTCACCCAAGTCGATTGCGACCGATGTCGAGTTTCTCCCTTGCCCGGAAGTGACGCCCCATGAACTCCGCCGCCAATGCCGCTGCTGCGCTCCACCGACCCGAGACCGATCCGACCCCCATCTTTGAGCATTTTCGGGGGATGCATGGCTCGGAGTTGTTAACCGCGGCGGTCGCTCATTTCGACCTGTTCGGTCGACTTCAGCAGCAGCCGCTCGATTTCGCGTCGCTCCGTCAGGCGTTGCAATTGGAAGAGCGTCCCGCGCACGTGCTGCTGACGGCCCTCAGGGCGATGGGCTTGTTGCAAGAAACGGACGGCAAACTGGCGCTCACCCCGCTTGCGGCTGAGCATCTCGTACCGGGCGGGCCGCTCGACTGCGGCGACTATATTGGCTTGGCGGCGCAAACGCCAGGCGTGTTGACGATGGTCCGCTTACTGAAGACGAACCGTCCTTTGGGGAGCGACGATAGCGAAGAAGGGGGCGCCGCGTTCATCTATCGCGACGGCATCAAGTCGGCGATGGAGGCGGAAGCGTCGGCCCGGCACTTTACGCTCGCGCTGGCTGGTCGGGCGAAGAACGTCGCGCCGCATCTGGCCGAAGCGGTTTCGCTCGCAGGGGCGAAGTTGTTGCTCGACATCGGCGGCGGTACCGGCATCTATTCGCACGCCCTGCTGCAGAAGAACCCGGACCTGAAGGCGATCGTGTTTGATCGCCCAGAAGTGCTGAAAATCGCCGGCGAAATGGCCGAACAGTATGGCGTCACCGATCGCTGTCAGTTGGTCGGCGGCGATATGTTCGCCGATGAGATCCCGGCCGGAGCCGACGTCATTCTGCTCTCGAACATCCTACATGATTGGGACAAGCCCGAGTGTCAGCAAGTGGTCGATCGCTGCGCCGCGGCGCTTGCGCCCGGCGGTCGACTCTTGATCCATGACGTGTTTCTCGATGACGCGCTCGATGGACCGCTGCCGATCGCCCTCTACTCGGCGTCGCTCTTCTCCTTTACTGAAGGTCGCGCCTACAGCGGCGCTGAGTATCGCGAGATGCTGACTGCCGCTGGACTGACGCCGCAGCCAATCGTGCCGACGCTGGTGCACTGCGGCGTCTTGGCAGGCGTGAAATAAGGGGAAGGAAGAGTGCAAGACTCGGTAGGATTTCGGCAGCTGAACTAGTGTAGATCAAGGCAGTTCCGCCGAGGATCCGCGATCTCGTGCTGCAGCAGCGAATTGCCGCAGTCCAGCCGCAGCTCACCGCGTTGTCGACTTGACCTGGTTTAGGGCGCCGCTTGCACCAAGAGGCGGACCGACTGACTCGTCCCCCGCTTGTCCTCGTCGTAGTACTCGTAGGCGACCGCCGGGAGGGCGAGAATATCGACCGGCATCGTCGCCTTCAGTTCGTACGCCAGCGTCAGCGGCTCTTCTGGCGATAGGCCGCGAAGATAGACAATCACGCTGCGGGCGTTGATCTCGTATTTCTCGATATCACCCAGCAGTTTGCGTTCTTCAAATTCAGCCCGGCTGACCTCAAAGCCGGCTGGAATCGGCAGGTCGAGCATCACCATCGGCGCCTCTTCGGACATGCGATTGGTGACCGTGGCGGTCGCGACAATCGAGTCGTTGACGGCCAGCTCGGTACGATCGTACTCGAGCTGGACCGTCAACGGCTCTTCCGGCTGCTCCGGCCCCGCCAGTTCTTCGTAATACTTCAGCACCACCTGGTAGCCAGTCGACGTATTGGTGGCGTCGCTCAGTCTTAGCTTCGACAGCCCAGTTGTGAACCGATCTGACAGAATGATCTGCCGCATCACGTCGGCCTGGTCGACCGGAATGGTGATGCGCTCTGCCGGTCGATCGGCCAGTTGCAGTTCGATCCGTCGCTCTTTTTCATCGCTAAGGGTCCGTCCGGTCCCTGCGATCAGCGCCTTTAGGGCGAGGACCGTCGCTTGCGTCGAATGCCACGTACCGCGGCCATCCTTATGATCGATCAGCCAAGAGAGCCCGCCGCGAATGGTCGCCGCTTCGCGTTTTCCACGAATCAGGGCCAACATGGCCAGCGAGGTCGTTTCGATATCTTGGCTGCGACCGGCTCCGTAGAACATGGTTCGCCCAGAATTGCTACTTCCCCACCAGGTTCGCTTGCCATCGCTCGACGTCTGCCGTAGCGTCTGCAATCGAGCCAGATAGGGTTGGGCCTCGAATGTGGTCGGATCGATCGCCAACAGGGCGTTGCAAACCAGAGCCAGCGTGTAGGGATCGTCAATCTGGTTGGGCCGGAATGAACGAAGATAATTGAGCGTCGCTTGCGACTGCGCGTCATTCGTCTCGCCGTCGTAGACTGCCCAGGCGATGTAGGCGGTCGTGCTCAGGCGAGCCAGATCGCCGCCGCCGCTCGCGGGATCGCCATGAAAACGATGTCCTTCCGGATCCCACGTTCCGTCAGGCTTGCGCTGCCCCAACAGCCAGCGACGCGTGCGCTCGATCAGCGCCGGATCGACGTCGTGAACCCGCGCCATGTCTTGGAACTCCATCAGGCCATAAGCGGTCAGCGTTCGATTGGCAGGCGGCCGCCCAAACCAATCGAATCCACCGCCGGCGACTTCAAAGGTTAGCAGACGCTGATAGCCGAGGTGGATGTACTGCCGAGCTTGCGCTTCGACCTCTGGCGCCGAGTTGCCTGTTCGTTTCAGGTAGGCGAGCGCCAGGACGTTGGGATACGTGGTAGAGGAGGTTTGCTCGAAGCAGCCATAGGGACGTTGGAAGATGCCGTCGAGACCTTCCACCACATGGCTGAACGTCGACGGATAGAACCGCACGATCGCGGTGACGCTCCCCTCGACCGCGTCGTCAGGGACGTTCAAGTTCAATTCGGTCGCCGAATCGAGCACGCCATTAAAGACCGTTTCGACTGGCCGCCCGTTGGGGATGATTTCGATCTCGCGCTCCAAGGCGTCCGCCACTTCGCCGCTGTGGGCGGTCACCTTCAGCTTATGACGTCCCACCTTTTCGGCGCGGATGCGGTAGTGCAGCGAGCGAACTTCGCCAGGCTGCAGCGTGATTGACTGCTCGGCCTCGTCGAGACCCTCAAACCAAGGCGCCGACGCCAGCGTCAGCGCCACTTCCTGCGGCTCGTCCAAATAGTTGTAGACGACCACCGGGACCGCAACCTCATCGCCCCGCGTCAGCGCCACCGGCAGGTTCAAATCGACGAAGAAGGGCTGGAAGACGCGCAGCGACGACTGCGACGCTCCCAACTGCCCGTTGGCCGAAACGGCGCTGGCGGTCAATCTCCATGAGGTGATCGAATCGGCCAGGTCAACGTCAATCGTCGCGCGTCCCTGGTCGTCAGTGATTAGCTCGGGACGCCACAGCAAGGTTTCGGGGAACCATTGCCGAACGCGAACCTGTTTGCCCGCTTCGCCTGGTGGTCGGTCAAACTCAAGGCCCATCTCATCGATAGGTTCAAATTCCTCCATCGTAAAAGCGGCGAGGCCCAACTGTTTTAGGTTGTTCACTGCTTCTGCCCGACGTGCTGCTTCCCGCGCTTGCTGAACCGCCGGCAGGAGAAGCGAAATTAACACGCCGCCAATCAGGATCACCGTTATCACCTCCGCAATCCGCGTCGTCTCAAAGACATACGAGAGCACGATCACGAACCCGGGGATGCCGAAAACGAGGGCGAAGATCCACCACAAGAATCCGACCAAATCCATCCCTTCCCGTTTGGTCGCTTCGATCGCCTGCACATGTTCCGGGCGAGACGACGCCGTCAGCGAGTGGTAGCTCGGCTCGTCGCGCAGGTCGTCGAGCACGTCCGGCGGGAAGTAGGCCGACAGGTCGACCAACTCTTCCCAATCGGAGCGATTGAAAACCTCAAAAACTTCCTGGTTGTTCTCGACGAAGGGAAGCAGGCGCTCCATCATCGCCTCGCGTTTCGACTTCTCGCGACGCTCGGCGCCGGCGAACAGGGCTTGCTCAAAGAGGCGACGATCGGCTGGGCGTCCCTCTAGATCCAATGACGGGGACCAGGGATAGATCGCGTAGACCGGCGTCAGCAACTCCTGCTCAAGCAGGAAGAAGCTTTGCTGCATTTGCGCGCCGGAACCAAGCACCGAGAAGACCGCTTCGTCGACCGCCGCCAGGCTGATCGCGCCCGGCGCCGGTTTGCCGTCTTGATCGGTCAGCTTCAAGGCGATCTTCGCTTTTTCGCCGGGGCGATACTGATCGCGATCAAGCTTCGCCGTGATTTGTAGTTCATTGGCCTGGCGAATGTAGAGGACCCGCGTCTTGCGGACCGGTTGGCCCTGCTGGTCGAAGCGATAGGCGCACAACTCCAGCGTGCCGAACATCTCTGGCGGCAGATCGAGCAGATACTCGCCATGCCCGTCCTTCATTTCTATCGAGTCGGTCAGGATCGTCTGACCATCTTTGACGAAGTCGAGAAAGACCGGTTCGTTGCCGCCGCCGATCGCCGACAGCCGCATCACCTCGCCTCCGTCGTAGACCGCCTTGTCGGTGCGAACGAGAAAATCATGCGCCGCTTCCCCGCACGTCAGCTTCACCTGGCTCCGCCCCACCAAGCCCGCTTCGTCGGTCGCCCGGACGATGATGTCGAGCTCTGGCGACTTCGGCGTCAATTCGCAAACGGCGGCGCCTAGTGGTGAAGTGGTAAGCTCTTCGCTGACGCCGCTCATCGCGATGCGGGCCTCGGCCGGACGACCATCGGCGTAGTTGGCCAACACGTAGACGCGATTGGGAATTCCTTGCACGAGCTTCGCCGATTCCGGAATGATCTGCACGTGGATCGGATTGATGGTAACGATCCGCGAGACAGTTTTCGTTTGTTCCTGCCCCGCTGTGTCGACGACTTTGATCTGCACATTCACCCGGGCGTTTCCGTTTTCCTGCGGCATCCCAACCAGTCGATCGGGCAGGCGGAGCGAAAATTGCGCGACGCCAGAGGCATTGGTCTCAACAGTCGCTTGGTCGGTTGCGTCGCTCGCGACATCGCTGGTCCGCAGACGCACGTTGACCGTCCCCTTTGCGACCGGTTTGCCAAAGAAGTAGTTGGCCTGCACGGTCCCTTCGATCCGATCGCCTGGCTGGTAGTATGACTTGTCGAGCTCGACTTCCAGCTTGAACTTCGGCAGCACGTACTTTTTGACGTCGACGGCGACGGCGCTTTCGGTTTCGCCCACCAGGCACTCGATGCGGTATTGCCCCTCGATGATTTCCTGGGCCAACGGACAGTCGAGCGACGTGATTCCATAGCGACTGGTCACGTCCTGCTTGCGATAGATCACGTTTCCTTTGGGATCGGTGATGCGGAAGGTGACCGCCTGGCCGGCAGTTGGTTTCAAGTCGGGACGCCGCAGCGATAGGCTCCGCATGTGGATCGTCTGGCCCGGCTGATAAACGGGCTTGTCGGTCGTCACCATTACTTGCGACGCGCGGCGCAGATGGATCTTGTGCGTCAACTTTTGGTCGCCTCCCGCGGGATGCGCGACGATCCGCAGTTCGTAGTCGCCGTCGCTCCAATCGGGCAGCTGAATCCGGGGGCGTCCGCTTCCTTGGGCGTCGGTCTGAAAGCTGGTCAGATGAAAGACTTCGTCCGAGTCGGGTTTGGCGATCGCAATGTCGACCGGCACGTCGGCGATCGTCTCGTCGCTCTCGGTATTAAAGACCACCACCCGCAGCGACGACTCGGTATCGGAGAGCAAATCGGTCTGCCCCAGCACTTTCACGTCATAGGGAGAAGGCGCCAGGTTGGTGTAATAAGCTTGCAAGCTGACGATGACCAGCAGAAAGGTGGCCGCCAGCGTAACGGCGGTCGTATAGAACTTTTGTTTCAGCGGCATCTCCCCCCACCAGTCGCCGACCCTTTGCAGGCGCGTTCGCTTTCCCAACGCGGCGATCTTCGCCTCGGTCGCTTCGATCAGGCTTTGCGACGCTTCCATCGGCGGCAGCAACTGGTACAACTCGGCCCGCTTGCGCGCTTCGTCGAGCGCCGCCTGGCAGATCGCGCATTGTTCGCAGTGCTGACGGACGCGATCGGCATAGGCGACCGACAGCGCACCATGCACGTAGGAGTCGACATCATCGAGAACGTGGGAAAATTTCGTGGACATCGTGATGATCCTGAAATCAAAAGGCGAAGCGAAGGGAAACGCGCGGCCGACTGGCGGCGGAGCGTTTCGGGTTAAAGTCGCGGTTCGAGGTAGTCGCGCATCGCGTTAAGTCCGTGATGCATGTTCGAGCGGGCGGTCGATTCGCCGCAGCCGACCACCTCGGCGATTTCGGCGAACGACATCCCGTTCCAGAGCCGCAGTGCGACGACGGTTCGCTGTTGCATGGGCAAGCGGAGCAGGGCGGTCTCGACCAGCGCGGCGTTTTCGGTGGCGATCGCGCCTTCGTCGGGGGGCGGTCCGTGTTCGAGCGCGGTATCGGCGTAGTGCGAGTCGGGGACGACCAGCGGATCGCCCTGCTTGCGAAACTCCTGCCGGCATTTGTTCATCGCGATCCCGAAGACCCAAGGGCGAACGGATCGCGGGAAGGCGTACTTGCGGCGACTGGTCCAGATCGCCAAGAAGACTTCCTGGAACAGTTCTTCCGCGCGATGATGATCCTGCGTCATGCGACGCAAGAAGGTCAAAATGGGATTGGCGTAACGGCGCATCAACAGCGAAAAGGCTTCGTGGGCCCCACCGGCCGCTTCCTGCATCAACCGCTCATCCGACTCGTAAGGATGTTTCATGTTGGTGGCTCCAGGGACGTCTTACCTACCTATTAGCGCGCCGGCGCCCTTTCGTTGAATCAGAAATCGAAGAATTTAGGAGGAATTTTGTCGCGGTGAAACCGGATGCGGGCGAATCGCTGATGTTTCGCCGTCTAGAAAGCGGGGAGAAGCTGCCAGGTCAGTTCTGGATGCCGGGGGCAAGGATCTGGCAGTAACGGCCAGACCCGGCATGCAATTCTGGCCGGATGTCGATAGTCCACGCCAATAAAAAACGCCGCCCTGGAACCTGCGGAGAGTTCCAAAGCGGCGCACTGGGGGAATATCTCGATTCGCGATCGTCGGCTAGTTCGCCTTCACGTCATACACGTACAGCGTGCCTTGATCGCGAATGTACAGCTTGCCGTTGGCGACCACCGGGTGCGCCCAAGCGGGGCTGCTGGTGCGGTCGGGTTGGCTAAATCGGCCGCGCTCCAGGTATTTCTCGCGGCTCGGTTCGATCAGGACGACCTCCCCATCTTCGGTTCGCAGGTAGAGCCGATCGTCGGCCATCGTCAGCGAACCCTTTTGAGCGTCACGCTCGCGCCAGAGGACGTCGCCGGTCTGGAAGTCCAAGCAAGCCAAAAAGCCGCCGCCGTTGCCGCCGTTACCGCCATACAACGCGCCGTCATGCACGATCATGCCGCCATGATGGTTTTGCATACTGCTGGTGAAGTAGACTTCCTCGGCTTCGTACGTGCCGTCTTCCTTCTTCTGCAGCTTGACCGCGCCGCCGCCGGTGCCGTAGGCCGAAGCGGCGAAGACCAGGCCATCTTTGTAGATCGGGGTCGAGCAGTTGATCCCCATACCGTTGGCCGGGGCGTCGTATCGCCACAGCGGTTTCCCCTCAGGCGAAACGGCAAACAAGCCCTTGGCGGCGAACTGCACGTATTGACGCTCGCCGTCGACATCGATCGCAATCGCCGAAGAGTAAGCGGCGCCAGCGCGCGGGCCACGGCCAAAGCCGCGACCACCACGACCGCCCCGTCCACCGCGGCCAGGACCTTCTTGCGGGCGAGCTTCTTCCTGCGGCTCGGCCGGAGCTTCGGCGGCGCCCGGCATCTTGCTTTGCCAGATCGTTTCGCCCGTTTTCTTATTCAACGCGACGATCATCGCTTCGTCGCCGCCGGGGGTAAAGATCACCTTGTCACCATCGATCAGCGGCGACTCACGGAAGCTCCAGGGCGGAATCGCGCCGCCAAAGTCTTCCTGCAGATCGCGCTGCCAGACTATTTCGCCATCGGCGACCTTCAAGCAGGCGACGTTCCCTTTCATCCCCATCACGTACAGCAGATCACCGTCGACGGTCGGCGTGCCGCCGGGCCCTTCTTTCGACTGCGGCATCCGCTGCTGGTACGCCGGGCTGAGCTTGCTGACCCACAGCTCTTTGCCATCTTCTTCCGACAACGCCCACACCACCTCGTCGTCCCCGCGAATGCTCATCGCGAAGATCTTGCCGTCGACAATCGCCGGAGCGCTGTCGCCGCCACCCAGGTCGGTCGCTTTCCAGGCCAGGGCCGGGCCATCTTTCGGCCACTGCTTCAGCAGGCCTTCTTCGGCCGAGATCGCGTCGCGGTTCGGCCCTTGCCACTGCGGCCAGTCGGCAGCGTGGGCCGCAGGGGCGAACAGAGGGGCGCCGCCGGCGGTCAGTGCAAGTAAAAGTGCGAAACGTTTCATCAAATATCCCCGTCGCAATTGGTATTCGTGGCATTGCCCTGCTGATATCAGGGCGCAACTCGGAATGAACCCCGTAATCCGCACAAGGTTACGGCGGTTTGACGACTATTTCGCGGGATCGGTTTCGCCATCGCTGGAGGATTTTTGTTGGATCCTCCAGCCTTAACCGTCCATCGGCTCCAGAGTGTGAGCTATCGCACCTCCGGGATGCCGCGATCGTCCGCAGGCCGGGGACCAGGCGCGGGCCAGTGAAATTTGCGCTCTCCGGCGTCGATCGGCACGTCGTTGATGCTGGCCTCGCGGCGCCGCATCAGGCCGTCGTCATCAAACTCCCACAACTCGTTTCCATAACTGCGAAACCAGTTGCCGTCGGCATCGCGCCATTCGTACTGAAATCGCACCGCGATATGGTTGTCGTCAAACGCCCACAGCGACTTCGTCAGGCGGTAGTCGAGTTCTCGTTCCCACTTGCCTGCGAGGAAGCGGACGATCTGCTCGCGGCCGGTGACGAACTGGCTGCGATTGCGCCACTGCGAGTCGAGCGAATAGGCCCGCGAAACTCGCTCGGGATCACGCGAGTTCCAAGCGTCTTCGGCCAGGCGAACTTTTTGCAGGGCCGACTCGCGGGTAAACGGCGGGGCGATCATCGGCGGCTGTGCGGCTGTGGTGCTGGCGGTCATGGGAAGGTTCCTTGTTGTAGATCAGGCCAGGGAAAATAAAGTGGGAACCGTCCAGAACATCAGGAAGTGCGGCTCCCACTTGAGCAGCAGGATCGTCTAGACGAGCGCTGGGGCCAGCGGGAAGTCGATCTCGGTTTGGGCGACGTTGTTGAAGTAGTTGGTGAAAATGTTGAGCGCGACGGCGGCGATCGTTTCGGCGATCTCGGCGTCGTCGTAGCCAGCGTCTTTCACCTCTTGCAGCTCGTCGTCGCTGACATTGCCGCGCGACTCGATCACCTGGCCAACGAACTGAAGCAGGCTGTCGACCTTGGCGTCGACCGACTTGCCGCGGCGGCTGTCGGTGACCTGGTCATCGGTCAGGCCCGTCATCTTGCCGATCGCACAGTGGGCGGCCAGGCAATAGTCGCAGCCGTTCGCTTCGGCGACCGCCAGCGAGATCTGCTCGCGAACCTTGGCCGGCAGCTTGCTGTGTCCCAAGGCGCCGCTCAGGGCCAGGTAACCTTCCAGCACTGCCGGCGAACTGGCCATCGTCCGCATCAGGTTGGGGGTCATGCCGAGTTTTCGCTGAACGCCGGCTAGCAGTTCGGGCGAGTTACCAGGGGCCGATTCGGTGGCGAGGGCTTGCAAACGAGTCATGGTTCCGTCTCCAGTAGCAGAGTAAAAGTGATGGTGTCGCACAGTTGCGACTTCTGGCGGCCCTTTAGTTCACTTCCTGTGCCAAACTGCCGAAGTTTTTTTAAGTGGATGATATGAAATAGGTTAAGGCGATTCGCTTGTGTTCGCGTGATTTACGAGATATCGTTGATTGACGAAATTTCGCGAGTTGTTTACGAAAAATCGTAAGGCGTTGGGCGATGAGTGATCACTTTCCGCTGCTGGAAGACCCAAAGCGGCTGCTGCTCGACTTGGCGCTGCGGCACTCGGTTGACGAGGTGCTGCAGTTGATCGTCGAGCGGATGGGAGGCGCCGAGCAGGTCGCGTTGGCCCGGATCTGGCTGGTCGAGTCCAGCGCCAACTGCGATGGCTGCACGCTGGCCGAGCATTGCCAGGCCCAGTCGGAGTGTCTGCACCTGGTCGCCAGCGGCGGCAGTTCGCTGGTCTCGCCCCAGGCCGACTGGTCGCGGATAGACGGCGACTTTCGGCGGATGCCGATTGGCGTGCGCAAGGTCGGCACGATTGCGTCGACCGGCATCGCGCTAGAAGAGCCGGAGTTTGGCGAGCCGCTGCCGGAGTGGATTGCCCGCCCCGAGTGGGTGCACGCCGAAGGGATCCGCAGCTTCGCCGGTCAGCCGCTGATCCATCGCGGCAGGGTCTTGGGGGTGCTGGCCGTGTTCGTCCGCCAGCCGATCGAAGTCGAGTGCATGGGGTGGCTGCGAATGATCGCCGATCACGCCGCCGCCGCGATCGCGACCGCCAGGGCGTTTGACGAGATCGAGTCGCTCCGCGAGCAGTTGGAGCTGGAAAACGAATACTTGCGGGAAGAGCTGCAAGGCGCCGGGGCGTTTGGCGAGATGGTCGGGCAAAGTCCGGCGCTGGAAGCGGTCTCGCATCAGATCGACTTGGTCGCGCCGACCGACGCGGCGGTCTTGGTCTTGGGCGAAAGCGGCACCGGCAAAGAGCTGGTTGCCCGAGAGATTCATCGGCGTAGTCGTCGCGCCGAACGCCCGCTGATCAAGGTCAACTGCGCGGCGATCCCGCGCGAGCTATACGAGAGCGAGTTCTTTGGTCACGCCAAGGGCGCGTTCACCGGAGCGCTGCGCGATCGGGTCGGACGATTTGAGTTGGCCGAAGGGGGCACGCTCTTTCTGGATGAAGTGGGCGAGATTCCGCTCGAGATGCAGGCCAAGCTGCTGCGCGTCTTGCAGGAAGGTGATCTGGAGCGGGTTGGCGAAGAGCGAACGCGGCATGTGAACGTCCGCATCATCGCCGCCACCAATCGCGACCTGCGAGCCGAAGCGGAAGCGGGCCGCTTTCGGCAGGATCTCTACTACCGGCTGAGCGTCTTTCCGCTGGAGATCCCGGCGCTGCGGCGTCGCAAGGAAGACATTCCGCTACTGGCCGAACACTTCTTGCAACTGGCCTCCCGCCGCATCGGCAAACCAAAAGCGACGCTCACCATGGCGGCGGTGCGGCGGCTGCAGCAGTACGACTGGCCTGGCAATGTTCGTGAACTGCAGCATGTGATCGAACGAGCGGCCATCACCTCGACCGGCAGTCGGCTGCAGATCGAACTGGCGGATAAGAAGCTGTCGCACAAGTCAAAGTCGACCGAAAGCGAAGTTGTCGTCCGAACCGACGCCCAGATCCGCCAGCTGGAAAAAGAAAACATCATCGCCGCGCTGCAGGCAGCCGGCGGCAAGGTCTCCGGCATTGGCGGCGCCGCGGAGTTGCTTGGCTTGAAGCCGACGACGTTGGCGTCGCGGATTAAGAAGCTGGGAGTGGAGTCGCCTGACGGCTGTTGACCGGCAAGCGGTAGCCTTTCCCTTCGGCAGGGGCGGCCTTGGTCTACGGTCGTGATTATGGCAAGAAAGGCCAGGTCCGTTTTTGGGACGGATCTGGCCTGGTGAAGATCGCGACAGTCGCGGTTAGCGAAGCAGCAGGTCGTATTCGCCCGGCAGGCAGCCGTCTCCCATCACGTAGGTCGACATCTGGAAGCTGCCGTCTTCTTGGACGTAGGCCCAGCAGTCGGAGTTGGCCCAGCAGTCGGAGTTGCGCTCGTCAATCGGTTCGCCGCGACGCGTCATTCGAACAAACGCTTTGAACGCCGGCTCGCCATTGACGGTGACCGTGCCAAAAGTCGGATAGGTGTCGGCCTTCCAGCTTTTGGGACCGTGTCGAGCAGCGACTCAGTCGGGCAAGCGTAGTCCGAGGTCTGGAAGCCGGTGAACAACGGACCGGCGCTGGCCATCGTTTCGCCGCCATTGGGGGTCGACGGGCAGGCGAAGACTTCCGGCATCAGCTCGGCCATGTGTTGGTTGCTGCTGTGGCGCCACCACTGGCTGTAGTTGTATTGGTCGGCCAGGTTCTGCTGTTCCATAAACGGCAGCAGGGCGACGTTGGGTCCAGCGGCGCGGCGAGCGGTCGAGGTTCCGCGGTTGGCGTTGGGCAGCGTGCCATAGCAGTCCGTTGATTTTCTCGACCCATAGCCGGCTAGAAAGTGGCAGTCGTTTCGGCGGGTCTGCGCTGCCCCTATGTCTTCGTCATCGAGCGCGCTCGATGACGATCGCGATACGCTCCCGGCGGGCAGCCTTCTTCGGCGATCATGAGACGCCGGAATCGTTCCTGCCCGCCAAAGCCAGAGAGATAGGCGACCGATTTGATCGAGAGATTCGTTTCGGTCAGCAGACGCTTGGCCCGCAATAGCCGACATTGATTGATTTCGTCCAGGACGGTGTGCCCGAGCAGGCTCATGAACTTCCGCTCGATCGTGCGGCGGGTCGTTGGTAGCGCTGCGACCAGTTGATTGACCGATAGGGGGCGATCGCTGCGGGTCCAGATGATGTCGATCGCCCGGTTCACGATCGGATCGTCGATCGGCCCAGCCAAGCCGCTGCGGGCCTGGGCGACCTCGGCCTGTTTGGGCAATAGATCTAAGGTTTGCGTCAGCAGCTCGAGCGAGTTCGCGCAAACCGCCGGCGTGTGCCGCGTTGGGTCTTGGTGAATCCGGCCCAGCAAGCGGTCGAACGTCTGCAGCAGCGGCTCTCGTTGTTTGCTCGTCAAACGGACCACAGCGCTGGCCGGAGAGATCGAGCCGCTTTCGACCAGGCGATGCATGAACTCGCCATGCAGCGAAATCCAACGCTCGGTCCAACCGACGGGGCGAATCGGTCGATAGCGATGCCAGACGCCGGGGAACAGCAGGAAAAGGGTGTTGGGCTCGATGTCGACTCGCCCCGTTGGAGTCGACTCAAATTCGCCCCGTCCCTCGGAGATGAACTGGATTTGAAACTCGGGAAGTTCGCGACCCGCCGCCCACGAAAACTGGTAGACCCCGGGGTGTTGCTGCGGCGGATATTCGGAGCCCGGCGCGACCATCCCGGCGCCGCCGCCGGTGACGTAAAACCCCAGCCGCATATCGCTGTCGGTGATCGGCAGGTAGTGAAAAAAACTCTCCGTTGTGCTCATGACAATGGTGATCCTCGGAAGGCGGTCGGCCCGGTTTTTCTAGTTCTACTGCGGGTATCCGATGTCGCAAAGTGAGTGTTGACGTTCTGGCGGAAAGGAGCGTTTTGATTCTGTGGGGCGAGTATTTCACCTTCGTAGAGGGTTACGGTTACCAAAAAATAGCGTTGTGGCGGTCTGGATAGCCGTAAGTGCAATTTGGACAGTGTTGCGATGACATTGTAAGTTGTCGCAAATCAAGGGTCCAATTGTCATTGCAATTTTCCGGGTAATGGTAGAATTTATCTCGCGGCGAATGGGTCGCGGTGTCCTTCTTTTTCTTTTCTCGGTCCACTCGGATCTTTGGGAGTTTTGACTATGTCTGGCGTCTATCCTTGTCGTAAAACGCCTTCTGTCCGGCACGGGTTTACCCTGGTCGAATTGTTGGTCGTCATCGCCATCATTGGGGTTTTGATCGCCCTGCTTTTGCCGGCCGTTCAGCAGGCCCGCGAAGCGGCTCGTCGCATGCAGTGTGCGAACAATCTGAAGCAGATTGGTCTGGGCCTGCACAATTTCCATGACACGTACAATCACATGCCCCCGGGGGGAAGTCGTTCCGCGCACGGCGGTTATACCTGGGGCGCTTTCATCTTGCCGTTCGTCGAACAGACCAATGTCTGGGATGCGATTCTCGACGAAGCCGGCAACTACCCGCCGGACCCGACCGGCAAGAGCGGTTCGATCTACTGCGGTTGCCACGAGTACGGCGTCTGGACGACTCCAGGCCCCGAGTCGACCGTTCTGGAAATGTACGTTTGCCCGACCGACACGTTGGCCGAACTGCGCGACTCGACCGACCAAGGTTTCCGCTGCGGCAAGTCGAACTACGCCGGCAGCATGGGCTGGGGTCACAGCTACGGCAACGGCTTCTTCAATCGCTTTATATCTTCGATCACGCGGTTCGCCGATGTGACTGACGGTCTCTCGAACACGATCGCGATTGGCGAAGTCGGAGCGGGCCGCGGCGGCTCGGCGCCTTCGCCAGAGAATCCGACCTACACCGGTTGGGCTGGCAGCCCGAAGGGTGGCTCCGGCACGTCGCTGACCCACTGGGGGCCGTTGCGTGAAGCGTGGCATGGCACGCCGATCAACCTGTTCAACGGCGGCGGTCCGCTGCAAGATCCGAATGCGTGGGAAAAGGGATTCGGCAGTTTGCATCCAGGCGGCGCCCAGTTCCTGCTGGCCGACGGTTCGGTCCACTTCCTGGCCGAGACGATCTCGTTGGAAACCTACGACAACCTGGGGCAGCGGAACGACGGCAATGTTGTCAGCGGCTTCTAGTTTTGCTCGTACTGGCGGCGATCGTGGGGCGGCATCTGCGTCTGGCCCACGATCGGCTGAGGCGGAGGGCGACCGCGCGGCAGTAACTGAAATCAACCTAACCATAGATTGAAGTGCTATGAGAATCTTATCTGCAGGAATGCTCGGCGTGGCGGTTCTGGTCACGTTTGTCGGTTGTGGGGCGAACGGTACGGTCACCGGAATGGTCACCGCAGGCGGAGAGCCGGTCGAAGCCGGGAGCATCGTCTTCCAGCCGGTCGACGTCGGCGTGAAGCCTGCTTTGGGGCGGATCGGGAGCGATGGCGCGTATGATATGCGGACCGCCGGCGACGAAGGTCTCGTCCCAGGCGAATATCGCGTTTTGTACATGCCGCCCGATCAACGCGAAGACGAAAATGGACGTCCGCTGGGGAAGCCTTCGAAATGGCGGTCGTACCAGGGACCGGCCGAAACGGTGAACGTCGAGTCTTACGAAAACGAGATACCGGTCGAACTGCAGAAACGTTAACAGCCTGTTGAAAAATGCCATCGTGTTATTTTTCAGCCTCGCCAGGCTCAGAGCATTGCTCTTCGCGGCTCGCAAAATAACGACTTACGTCGGTATTTTGGGATCGCATCCCTGCGATCTCGCAGTCCGTTGAGAAAATCAACGGACTGTTAATCGTCTTGCGGCGGGCGAACGCCGCGACGATCGTGGGCCGGAACCGGGCGACGATCTCCGAGAAGAGGAGCGGCGGCAAGAATTCTTGCCGCCGCTTTTTTTCGTTGTTGCTTCTTGGGCCTTTGGCGTTGCGAGAAAAACGATTGACAAAGCGCACGGAATAATGATCGATTGCGGGTTCGGACTCAGCTTTGACCGGCGGCTTCGTCCGATCGCACGCCGGGCAGAGCCGACCGCAAAAAAAAATTGCGTTCGGAGTCCACTTTCGGTTCGGATGCGAACGGATGAAGTGGAAGGGGCGTCCGGAGAAAAAAAAGACGCGGTCCAGTCCACCACAGCGCGAAAAAACGGAACGGTCCAGTCCTGCCGGGTTTGCAATTCGCCTTGTTTGCCTAAGGCGCCAGATCGCGGCCCCGAAAAAAATTTGTCGGAGTCCAGTCCACCACGTGGATGGCAAAAAAGCGAAATCGTCCGGTCCAGTCGGTTTCGCAAACGGCCTAAATTGCCAGAAGGGGATGGCGCGTTGGTGAAAAAAACGTCGCGGTCCGGTCCACTGGTCCGGCGGAGCCTGGACGTCAGGCGGACCTTGGCTGGTTAACAGCCTGTTGAAAAATGCCATCGTGGCATTTTTCAACCTCGGCAGGCTCAGAGCATAGCTCTTCGCGGCTCGCAAAATAACGACTTACGTTGCTATTTTGGGATCGCATTCATGCGATCACGCAGTCCGTCGAGAAAATCAACGGACTGCTAGGGAGTTTGACGCTGACGGAGAGTTACGTTCCGGCGGCTGCCGCCTATCCCGTTATCTTGGGCAAGACCGTCATAATCGCGCAGCACGCAACCTGTAGACGCGTGCTAGAGTTAACAGCCTGTTGAAAAATGCCCTCGTGGCATTTTCCAACCTCGGCAGGCGCAGAGCGTAGCTCTTCGCGGCTCGCAAAATAACGACTTACGTCGCTATTTTGGGATCGCATCCCTGCGATCACGCAGTCCGTCGAGAAAATCAACGGACTGTTAAGGACTTCATTGCGAGGCGCAATTCGTAAAACCAACGGAAACACAGGCCCATGGCGGATGACCTGACATCGACCGAAAAGGACGAAAGCAAAGCCACGTGGGCCAAGCTTTCGCTGGTCGCGCTCGGGGTCGTCTATGGCGATATCGGCACGAGTCCGCTGTACGCATTGCGAGAGTGTTTTCAGGAGGATCATGCCATCGCCGCGTCGCACGATCATGTGCTTGGCGTGTTGTCGCTGATCTTCTGGGCGCTGGCGATCGTCATTTCGACGAAGTACCTCCTCTTCATTCTGCGCGCCGACAATGAAGGAGAAGGGGGAATCCTGGCGCTGGCGGCGCTGGTTACCTCGGGCGATTTGCAAAGCGAAAATCGCCGCTGGATTATTTTCACGCTTGGATTGCTGGGCGGATCGCTACTGTACGCCGACGGGATGATCACGCCGTCGATCTCGGTCTTGAGTGCGATGGAAGGGTTGGAGGTGGCGGCGCCGGCGCTGGAAGCGTACGTCGAGCCGATCACCATTGCGATCTTGATCGGGTTGTTCCTGTTTCAATCGAAGGGAACGGCCAGCGTCGGAGCTGTTTTTGGCCCAGTCATGATGATCTGGTTCGCCGTGTTGGCGATCATGGGGATCTCGCAGTTGATCCAAGCTCCGCAAGTGCTGGCCGCGATTCATCCGGCCTACGCGATACAGATGCTGTCGGAGAATGGCCTGGCCGGATACCTGGTGTTGGGATCGGTCTTTTTGGTCGTCACCGGCGGCGAAGCGCTCTACGCCGATATGGGGCATTTCGGCAAGCGGCCGATCCGCACCAGTTGGTACTGCGTCGTGCTGCCGGCGCTGCTGCTCAACTACTTTGGGCAAGGCGCCTTTCTACTGCGCCATCCAGAAGGCGCCGTGAATCCGTTTTACTTGATGGCGCCCGGTTGGGCCCTCTACCCGCTGATCTTCCTTTCGGCTTTGGCGACGGTGATCGCGTCGCAAGCGGTGATTACGGGCGCGTTTTCGCTGACGCTGCAAGCGATTCAACTCGGCTACAGCCCACGGATGAAGATTCGCCATACTTCGGCCGAGCAGATCGGTCAGATCTACATTCCGCTGGTGAACTGGGCGTTGATGTTCGCCTGCATTGGGCTGGTGTTGGGATTTCGCACGTCGAACAACCTGGCGGCCGCGTATGGCGTTGCGGTGACGATCACGATGGTGATTACGACCGTGCTTTTTTTCCTGCTGACGCGGATGCGTTGGAACTGGCCGTTGCCTTTGGCGCTGGCGGTCTCGGGGGCGTTCTTGGTCGTCGATCTCTCGTTCTTAGGAGCGAACCTGTTTAAGGTCTCCAACGGCGGTTGGTTTCCGCTGTTGGTCGCTGGAGGCGCTTACGCGTTGTTGTCGACATGGATGGCGGGACAGCGATTGCTGGCTCGCCGGATTCGCGAAAGGGCGCTCTCGGTCGAGCTGTACATCGCCGACTTGATGAACGATCCTCCGACCCGCGTTCCCGGATTAGCAGTTTACATGACCGGCAACCCAGTCGGTACGCCATCGGCGCTGATACGGAACGTGCGTCACAACAAAATGCTGCACGAGCAGGTTGTCTTTCTGACGGTGACGACCGTCAGCGTGCCGCATGTCCGTCTGGCGAAGCGGTTTGACCTGGAAGAGATTGGCGAAGGGTTTTACCGCATTCAGATCGACTACGGTTTCATGGACTCGCCCAATATTCCGCTCACCTTGGCGACGATTCCGGCCGACCAGATCAATCTTCAGGGAGAAGACGTCACGTATTTTCTGGGGACCGAGCGTCTGATTGCGACCGCTCGGCCCGGCATAGCGGTCTGGCGCGAGCGGCTGTTTGCCTGGATGTCGCGAAACGCGCAGCCGGCGACGGCGTACTTCTCGCTGCCGCCAGATCAGGTGATGGAAATCGGCTCGCAGGTCGAGCTGTAGTGGGGCTATTTTTGTTCGCCGGCGACCTTCTTCACCGCGGCGACGACATCGGCCGGTTCAGCCCGCTTGGTGTAGTCAGCGTCAAGGAAGGCGTAGCGAATCTTCCCCTTGGTATCGATCACATACGTCGCCGAGAGGGGCAGCTCCATGGCGTCGCTGCCGTTCACTTCGCCCAGCTTGAGCATGTCGCGATAGAGGGGCAAGATCGTCTCGGGCAGTTCAAACACGAGACCGTATTTATGAGCCACCGCGTTTTGTTTGTCATGCAGCGCGACGAAGTCGAGGTCGTTCGCTTCCGCCGTTTCCTTCGCCTTCTCCGGCAGTTCCGGCGTCAACACCACCAGCTTCGCCCCGGCGCCTTCAAGCGCTTTCAGCTCTTTCTGCATCGCGCGCAGTTGCAAGTTGCAGTAAGGACACCAGCCGCCGCGATACCACATCAACACGATCGGGCCTTCGCTCCACAGATCGCTTAGCTTGACCGACTTGCCGTTCCAGCCGGTCAGCTCGGCGTCGATGGCGGCGTCGCCAACTTGCTTGGCGGAGTTTTCGATGCCGGTGTCGCGTACCGTTTGGACCGCAGTCCGCATCGTCTTCAGCATCTCGGCGGGGAAGCGTTTGCCCGCTTCGTCCGATTTCTGCTGGAGCTGCTCTCCCAGGGTTGGCGGCTGTTGTTCTTGGCCCATGGCGGCGGGCGGAAAGAGAGCCGCAAACAACAGAAAGCACAGCGAAGTAAGTGAACGCATGATGGGTTTCCTTCGACGGGATGGGTGCATGAAGCGGCTCAACTACAGAGAACTGTACGCGAGCGCCCCGGCGCCGCTCGGTACGTTTCCCTACATCCGCCGAAAAGTTCTCCCCAATTTCACTTGGCGGCGGAAGGGGCGGGGCCGGCCGGAAACTGCAGCAGCGAAGCGCCTTTCGCAGGCATCGACTCGAGTGCAGCGGATAGCTTGGCGTGGGCCGCTTTGGCGCCCGGCTTTCCGTCGGGATCGGTGATGGGGCGTTTCTCGAGCACGTCGTTGGCGACATCGAACAGCCGACCATCGTCGTAGAGTTTCCAGCGTTGATCGCGGACAAAGATAGTCGGCTTAGTGCGCTCGGGACGCGGATTGTAGTAGCAGTAGAACCACTCGCGCGGCGTGCCTGGTTCGCCCAGCAGTTGCGGGGAAAAGGAGCGACCGTCGATCGCGCCGGGGATTTTGGCAGCGGCGAATTGGGCCAAGGTCGGAAAGAAGTCGGAGAAGTCGACCAAATCGTCGCACGTCTGGCCAGCCGGAATCTTGCCAGGCCAATAGCCAATCATCGGAACCCGCGTCCCGGCGTCGGTCGTCTTTCCTTTGCCCCCTTGGATCTTCTCGCCGTCAAGTTGTGAGGCAAGTCGAACATGCGCGCCATTGTCTCCCACAAACAAGATCAGCGTGTTGTCGGTCAGCCCCCGCTGCTCGACATGATCGACGATCTTGCCGATCAGCTTGTCCATGTAGGCGACCATGTCTTCAAAGTTCCGCTGCTTCGCCTTGCGGTCGCGGATTGCACTGTCAGGCGTCGGGACGAACGGGTCGTGAACCAAGATCATCGGATAGTAGACGAAGAACGGCTTGTCCGACTCTTGATCAATGAAGTTCAATATCTGGTCGACGCAGATGTCGGGGCCATATTTCTCTTTGCCGAACTGCCTGTTCTCGCCATTGATGTTGAGCAGCGGCGCGTCGTAACGTTCGCCCAGTTTGTCGACTTGCCACAAGCACCACTGGTCGAAGCCGGCGTCGCCAGGAAGCGTGCCCTTGCCGCGAAACTGTTTGCTGTAGTTTTCGGCGCCGTAGAGCTGCCACTTGCCGGCGATCATGTTGCGATAGCCGGCTTCTTTCAGCAGATGGCCGAACGTGTACTGATCGCGATCGAGAACCGAAAAGGCGGAGTAGTTTCGTGCGTTGACCAGCCCAGTCATCAACTTGACGCGACTCGGCGTGCAGAGAGGCTGCGAATAGCAATGCGTAAACTGCATTCCGCCGGCCGCCATCCGATCGATGTTGGGCGTTTGATACTGTTTAGAACCGTAGCAGCCGAAGCACTCGTAGCCGACGTCATCCGCCATGATCAGGATGATGTTGGGCCGCTCGGTTTCGGCAGCCGACAAGGCAAGCGGTGCGACGAGTAGCGTAACACAGGCGAGAAGCAGGCTGGTTCGCATGGCGAGACTCGACGGGAGGGACGGGATGAAAACGGTCCCATTCTAGTCGAGCGGAAGGCCGCTCGTCTCTCTAAATCGCTAACCGACCAGTTCGGCCTGCGTGGCGGTCGCGATTTTCTGGTTTTCGCTCGACTGGACGAAAGCGATCACATGGTAGTCGGCCGATTTTGCGTTTACGGGTAGCGACAATTGATGCTGTCCTTGCCCTGCCGGTGTGGCGATCGTCTGCAGCTTGCGGACCACATTAACGTGCGACAGCGTGCGGCCGTCGTTTTCGCCGGCGGTCACGTCGCGGGCCGCTTGCTTTTGCACCAGCGCCAGTTGCAACTGATCGCGTTTCGTAAGATTCGTGACGTTCCAGCGGACGATCGCCGCGTCTTGCTGGCGGGTGACCTCCACGGTTAGCTTCGTCGTCGTTTGACTGTCGAGACCTGCGCGGATCGCGCGATCGGTATTGGCGACGTTGGAGCCGACGAACTCGACGCGGCCATTGACGATCATCTGCGGCGTGTAAACCTGATTGGCGCCGAAGGCTTGGGCGTAACGACGTTGTCGTTGCGAATAGGCGGCGTTGCTAAACGGATCTTCCCAGCCGAGATAGTTCCAGTAGTCGACATGCAGCGACAGCGTGTAGATCGGCAGTTTCCGCTCGCGGGCAAGCTGGTTGACGCGAGCCAGATTTTGATCGGCGCTGGGGCAGCTGTTGCATCCTTGGGAGGTGAACAACTCGATCAACGCGAAGCCGCTCGATTGTGCTCCTTCTTCTTCGCCATGCAGCGACGAATTGAGCGGAGCGCCGCAGCCGGCGGTCAAGAGGGCGGCCAGGCGAAACGCCGCACGACGTGAGACAAGTGGAAGCGTCATGGGATTAGCATTCTGCGAAGGAGAAAAGGGCGACCAGGCTGCCGAAGTCACTGCAGCTTGCAATTCTGCAGGCGGAAATCGAGAAAATCGGTGAAGCAGCAGACCGATTTGCCGCGAGTTTACCAAGTTTTGCGGCAATTCAGCTAAGACGCCCTCTTGGAGCGACGCCGTCTTTTTCCAAGAATGGAGCCTGGAAATGCAAACCGGCGACGAACCATGAAGGCGCCCGCGTGACGGCCAAGGAATCGATTCAGCTGACGCAGGAGCGGGAAACGCTGCTGATCACCTTGTACGGCAAGGCCGAAGAGAGCCGCCTAAGCGATTCGCTGCTGCAAGATCATCACGCGGTCGGCGTGATGGACCGTCTCGACTACGACTTTCCGAAACTGCGTGTGACGCGCGACGGCATGATCAGCGTTGCGATCCGTTCCAAAACGCTCGACGATTGGACGCGAGCGTTTTTGCAGCGCCATCCCAAGGCGACGGTGCTGCACCTGGGTTGTGGTTTGGATAGTCGCATCTTGCGGGTTGATCCCGCCGAGGAGGTCGCCTGGATTGAAGTCGACTTTCCGGAAGTGATCGAACTCCGGCAGAGGATCTTCGCCGCGCGTCCAGGCTGCCACGTGATCGGCGCTTCGATCCTCGAAGCCGACTGGTTGGCGTCGATTCCAAAGCATCGTCCGACGCTGGTGGTCGCCGAAGGCGTGCTTCCCTATCTGCCGGCGGCGGCTGTGCCTGAATTGTTTCGACAAATCACCGAGCACTTTGACCAGGGGGAGATTGCGTTTGACGCGTACAGTCCGTTGGGCGTGAAGACGCTCAATTTGCTGCCGTCGATTCAAGCGACCGGGGCTCGGCTGCGTTGGGGATTGGGAGATCCCCGCTCGCTGGAGTCGCAAGCGCCAAGGCTAAAGCTTGTCGCCGAGGAGAGCGGCTTCGATCCGGGCCAGCTGACCCGGATCTCGTGGCCGCTAAGGACGCTCGCCCAGCTTACGCAACTGGCGCCGCCGCTAAGGCGGTTGGGGCGACTGCTGCGGTATCGGTTTGGCTAACTCGCGCGGTCGCCTGGTATTCGTACATGATCAGCGGCACATAGGCGGCCAACAGGTAGAGTGGAAAGCAGCCAAGTTCCATCGAGACGAAGATCCCCAAGTGCATCGAGACCCCAAACCACAAGGCCCAAATGCGAGTACGTCGGAACAGGATTAACAGCGGAAATCCGGTCTCCCAAACCAGCACGCTCCAGGTCATGATCTGCGTTACCCAGTAGGGCGTCGGCAGCAGGTCGGCCGAGAAACGGGTCAGGCTCAAGTCTCGCAGCACGTAGTACAGGCTATCGCCAGCAGTCCAGTTGTGCCCAGAGAACTTGCAGAGCCCGCTGGCGCCATACATGAAGGCGAATTGAATCAGCAGCAGACGCAGGGCCCATGGGGAAGCGAGCAGCTGAACGCTTGGCTCGCCGGAGGTCGACCGACGCAACGCGTCGATCGACCAAACGGCGCCGCAGGGAGTGAGCATCACGTACAACAGCAACATTCCATGAATGTGATCGCCAGCGTTGATCGCGTACATGTTGAGGTTGGTGAACGAAATCGACAGCGCCCAAACCACGATCGCACAGATTCGGGTGTTCCAGCCGATCAATAGGCCGATTGTGGCCGCGATCCAAAAGTAGAACGCCAGCGTGATCGCCTGGGGATCGCTGATCTGCTGCAGCAGCGACCAGTGAAGTTGCGGGCGATCGAAGAACCAGCTGTAGATCTGCGGGTCGCCGGTGCTGCCGCGGCCATACAAGACCGACAGTTGCGGCAGCATGGTGACCAACTGATCGACCAGCAGAACCGCCGCGACGCCAATCCGCAGCATTGCGTAGTAATGAACGGCGATCGGCGCGGTCCACCAGCGGAAGCTCGACAACGGACGGGGGAGCCAAGGAGTAACGCCAACAACGCGGGTTGATTCTGAGACAGGGTTCATTGTTCCGACTCCGACGGCCAGGATTGATAGACGAACTGTTCGTTGGTGGGGTCGTACGCTTCGATCGGAAGGTACTCGCGAGGATAACTAGCGGCAGGCTGCCAGCGAGCGATCGCCATGCAGTAGGGGAGGGAGGCCTGATCTTGCGGTTGGCCAGGGGCGCCAATTTCAAAGCCGCGGACGTGCAGGATCACTTCGTCAGGCGTCGCGACATACGGGTAATCTTCCTGAAACTCTTCGATCCGCAGCGAAGTCCAGGCCAGGTAAATGTCAAAGTCGGTCGCCAGTTTGTCATGTATCTGCTTTGCCCAACGCTGGCGGGCCGCGGCTTCGGTTTCGCCCGATTCAAACGTAAAGCTGAGGGTCAGGTTTTGCTCGATGCTGCGCAGACGATTGCCGGCGTAGCGGAGGTAGCTGGAAGCGTCGCTTGGTTCGTTGTCCGACAGCAGCCAGGTCGACTGGTCGCTGTCGCGCCAGCGAAACTCGCAGGCCAGGAAATTCGTTTGATCGTTGATGTTGGGAGCGAATAGCGACCACCGCTGCGGTTGTTCGGTGACTTGCCCATACTTGTCGACGGCGTAAACGACCGACGATAGGCCGCCGAGCGTTGCGCTGCGCTCTCCGGCGCGACTTTCGTCGAGCGCCTTGGTGATCGCCGACGAGGTCTCGGGATAGCGAAGTGTGACGACTTCTAGCGTTTCCAAACCGTTGGCGACCGTGAGGTAGAAGAGCTGCCAAACGATGAATGTTCCGAGTGCGACGCTGCAACCGCATCGCCAAAGGTTGTGGGTAATCGACATTGCGATGAACTCCCGGCAAAAAAATAGGACGCCCCGCGGAGACGCAATCGCGGGGCGTCGCAAAAGGAAGGACTTAGTAACGCGGACCCTTCGGACCCTTCAAGTCACGCGGGGGATGCGTGTAGGGAGGACGTTTGATGTCGCGAGGGGTCGGGTAGCCAGGTCCGCCCGGCTTGTGGCTGGGGACCGGTCGGGCGCCCGGGATCGGCACGCTGATCTTGCGTTTGCCGCCGATGACCGGGGGAACGTGGGAGGTTGGAACTTGGCCTTTGGGGCTCGGTTTGGGCGCCTTGATGTCTTCAAAGATGTACTTGCGCCACTTGCTCGGCGGATCGGTCGGCTTGGGAGCGTCTTTGGCCGCAGGGTTGTGCGGCACGCTGTAACCGATTCGCGAGGTCGGGGCAGGGAGCGAAGACTTCGGCCGCGGCTTGGGCGCCTTGATGTCTTCAAAGATGTACTTGCGCCATTTGCTCGGCGGATCTTTCGGCTTGGGAGCGTTTTGGGCCGACGAGTTGGGAGACGTCGTCATGCCAAACGGACGCGGCATCGATTGCGACTTCGGGCGGATCGGCGGCTTCTTCAAGTCGCGGAAGGTAAAGTCCCGCTGTTCTTTGGGTGGCTTGCTGGGGTGCGGGGCATGGTCGGCGTAGACCAGCGAAGTGGTGACGAGCGAGGCGCCCAGCAAGGTGACGGCGCCGGCCCATTTCTGCAGATTCAAAAGCATCGTTAATCTCCGATTGGAATTTTCAAGGCGACGTTTCACAACGTGCGTCGCTTCACCAGGAGGATTGACCTGGCCGATTCCAACCGGACAGAAAAAGCGAAACAATTTCGGCCGATCGGCGCTTTGCGGCGTTTTTTGCCTGTTTTTCCCTCTTCCGCTTTAGGCTCGTCGGACGATTATTCTGGCTACCGGCCAAATCGTGTGAAAAAATGAGATTTCTTGGCCGGCGGCGAACTTTTATGGCAATCTCTGAAAGAAATTGCAGCTGCGCTCCGTTTAAGAGGATGCTCGTGATTTCTTTGTTTCCGAATTACGAAGGAGACCAGCCGCATGGATGAGCAAGATGAGCAAGACGTTTGGCCCGATCAGCAATGGTTCGCCGCGCTCGCCTCCGGCGATCCGTCGATCGAAGAAGAGTTTTGGAAGACGTACGCCGGACCGCTGCATCGGGTCGCCGATCGGCAGCTGTCGCAGCAGCTAAAGCGCCGCGTCGATCCTGAAGATGTCGTGCAGTCGGCCTGCCGGACTTTTTTCCGCCGCGTGCGGCAGGGAGAGTTTCAACTGCAGGATCGAAGCGACCTGTGGCGTTTGCTGCTGACGATCACGCTGAACAAGGCCCGGATGCAGGCCCGCTTCCACGGTCGCGCTTGTCGCGGAATGGATCGGGAACAATCGCTGGCCGAAGAGCCGGCCGGCGGCAAAGGGAGGAATTTTGAAGACGCGCTGGCCGAGATCGATTTCAACGACTTCCTGGAATCGATCCTGAAACACCTAACCGAGGAACAGCAAGAGATTTTGCAGCGGACCCTCGACGGGCAAACGCAAGACGAAATCGCCGCCGCCGTCGGTTGCAGCCAGCGAACGGTGCGGCGGATGCAAACCAAGATTCGCGAATCGTTGCAGTCGATCCTGCAAGCCGATTTGAGTTTGTCGTAAGCGAAACGATTAGGGCTCGGTATGACTGAAGTTGATGAAGAGATTCGCCGCAACTTCGAGTCCGATTGGCTCCGCGGCCAATGCGGCGATATCGTCGACTATCTGCCGATGCCGGAAGCGCCGTCGTACCTGCCGACGTTGGAAGAGCTGATTTGCATTGATCTGGAGTTTCGCTGGCAACGGATCACGAAGAGCTCGCGGGGAATCGATTCAAGCAGCGAGACGCTGTCGCTCGAGCAGCAGCCACTGGTCGAAAAATATCTCGATCGCTTTCCGCAATTGCACGATCCGGCGATTTTGCAGCGGCTGGTCGATCAAGAGATTGACGTTCGCAAGGCCTCTCCCTTCCCGCCGCAACCGACCGAATACCAGCAACGCTTTCCGCAGCTGCAGTTGCCGGGATCGTCGTTTCCAAACGCCAACGGCCTGCCTGCTGACGAAACGCGACGTTATTCGACGTTGCCCACCAAGTCAGACGTCGAGGCGTTGCCCAGTGCGTTTGGCGCCTATCAGCTGATGGAGCTGTTAGGCCGCGGCGGCATGGGGAAGGTCTATCGTGCACACCAGGCGAAAGCGGACCGGATGGTGGCGATCAAGATCGCCGGGTTCAGCGGGGCGCCGCCAGAGATTCGAGACGAAATCGCGCAGCGGTTTGAGTCGGAGGTTCGGGCCGCCGCTAACCTAGCGCATGACAACGTCATGCCGATCTACGACGTCGGCGAGGTGGACGGCAGTTTATATTACACGATGCCGATTGTCGCCGGCGACCTGGCGTCGGAGGTCCGAAAGAATCCGCTAACCAACAACGTGGCGGCTCGCTATCTGGCGCAGGCGGCGCGAGGCGTCGCCGCCGCTCACCATCAAGGTCTCTTGCATCGCGATATCAAGCCGCACAACTTGATGCTCGATCCCGACAATGAACGGGTACTGGTCGCCGACTTTGGCTTGGCTCGCTTGATGTCGGCGGAAGAGCAGCTGACGATCACCGGCGAAGTGCTGGGTACGCCTCCTTACATGGCGCCGGAGCAGATTCGCAGTTCGCATGCAATCGACGTTCGGGCCGACGTTTACGCACTGGGCGCGACCCTCTATCACTTGCTGGTCGGCAAACCGCCAATTCAAGCGGCGACGCCGGTCGAGACTTTGCGGCAAGTGTTGGAAGAAGAGCCCGCCTCGCCACGCGAATTGAACCCGCAAATCGATCGCGACCTAGAGACGATCTGCCTCCGCTGTTTGCAAAAGGAACCGAGACTTCGCTTCGCGTCGGCCGACGAACTGGCGGACGATTTGGAGCGTTACCTGCGGGGCGAACCGATCAAGTCGCGTCCGATTGGGATAGTGGGGCGACTGGATCGTTGGCGCCGCCGCAATCCCAAGATTGCGGCTCTGTCGGCTGGCTTGGCCGCGTCGCTGCTGTTGGTGGCGATTATCGCCGGGATCGGCTGGTACAGCACCGAGTGGCAACTGGCTCGTGTGATGCAAAACAACCGCCAGGGGCAATTGGCGGTGAACGATCTATACACGTTTATTCGCGATGAGCCGCTGCTGAATATGCCGGGGCACGAGGCGATACGGGCCGAGTTGCTGCAGCGTGGCCTCGATCACTATCAGCAGTTGATCGACTTGGCGGGCGAGAACGAAACGCTGCCCGCCGATCTCTTGGAAGCCCGAACGCAGCTTGGTCTGCTGAAGCTGGAGATTCGTGATCCGGCCGAAGCGGCTCTACAGTTTCGTCAGGTGATCGACGACGCGAAGAAGCTGCCGAAAGAGATTGCGGAGACTCGACAAGTACTCAGCAGCGTGAGCGACAGTTGGAACGGGCTCGGACAAACGTTGCATCGCGCAGGGAAGGAGGCGGATGCGGCGGCGGCGTTCGACAAGGCGATTGCGTTGCGGACCGCAATCGTCAAACAGGCGGCCGGCGAACTGGAGCCTGTCCGGAAACTGGCGAACGCCAAGATGAACCATGCGCTCATTCTGGCTGCCCAAGGTAAGCGGGACGATTCGCAGCAGGAACAGATCGTCGCCCAGCGCGATCGGCGTCAGCTGCTTCGCGACCATGACAAGGACGCGAAACTGCTCCGCGATTACGCCAAGGGGCAGTTCAATCTGGCTCGGCTCGAATTGACGACGCAAGGCGTGACGCCCAAGGCGACGGAGTTGCTGCAAGATGCGACGCAGCGATTCGGTCGGCTTACGGCCCTCTATTCGACCGATGCGGAACTTTGGCAGCGCTACATCGAGTGCCTGCTGACGATGTCTCAGTTGGAGGATTTCCCGCATTCCTCGCTGCAGAAGGCGTGCGATCTGTTGCCATCAGCGATGGTGCTAGCACCGGAAAATCGGGAGTATCGGATTCGCTTGATCACGATCGCGCAGCAGGCGATCGAGATTCAGATGGAGAATCGCAACTTTGATCAGGCCAATGAGCTGTGGGAAAAGGTGGAGACCAAGCTGGTCCAAAGATTGGGGGACGAGGATCAATCGATCGAAGCTGTCCGCCTGCGGCTGCTGTCGCTGCGGCAGCATGGATTGATCACGCTGGGAATGGGGGACAAGGGTTTGGCCCGGCGGCATTTGCGAGCGGCAATTCAGCGCAATAGGAATACGAAAGAGGATCCCGCCTACGCGGCGATCTGGACGTCCGCCTGGAAAAACGATTGGGAAGCGATCGAGCGACTGGCCGACTCGCTCGATTAAATTGGGACGATTGGGCGGAAAATTCATGCAAGTTTCCGCAAGACGTTCCCGCGGATACGACGATAGAGGAGATGTGCCGCTCCTTTGGCTGAAAAGGGGAGTGCTGCGCAGGTAGGAAATCAATCGTCGCCATCGTAGGCAAACCGATGCAGACAAGGATGTCGCCCATGAGCAAGCGAAAAGTGACTACGCTTGTGCTAGCGATTGCGCTCGTTTGCGGTTTGACGCGCCTGGCGACCGCACAACCTACGCCGCCCCCCTCGGGACCGATTGTCGCTCAGGCGTTTCCCGGAATGCCTTACCAATTGGTCGACCCGGCGAACTACGTCAGCCCGTTCGCATCGCTCTTTACCTCGACCCGCGGCCCGTCGACTTCGGACGAGCTGGACGCCTATTTTCAATCAAGCAGTCGCTCGCGTTTGCTCAACGTGCCGGAGATGTTTGGCGATCGTCGCGTGAGCGGGCCAACGATCTTGTTGACGCCGGTCGCGACCGGGTTGCCTGGACTGGGCGCCGAGATCCCGGTATCTGCTGCGATCTCTGGCCTTAGCGTCGCGGAGAACAACCAGGCGCTGCCTTCGGACCGCGTCTGGGTCGCTTACAACTACTTTCACAATGCGCTCGATGTGCAGACCGATACCCGGTTTGGCGCTGCCCCGCAAAACCGTTCGCAATCGCTGCATCGCACGGTGTTCGCCTTTGAGAAGTTGTTGGACTCGGGGAGAACCTCGATCGAGCTGCGAATGCCTTTTGGGGGCGCATTTGGCGCCGATGGCGTCGCGGGGGCGTTTGGCGCTTCGTCGCAGTATGGCGTTCAGGGGCATAACGTCGGCAATATGAATCTGGTGCTGAAGCGATTGCTGTATGCTGAAGAAGGATTTGCATTGTCGACTGGGTTAGGGTTGGAAGTGCCGACCGGTTCGACCGGACTTGTCACGTATGGGCCGATTCAAGCCTCGTTTGATAGTCAGACCGTTCACTTCGTGCCGTATGTCGCGATGACGCAGCGGAGCGGCTGTTGGTTTGGTCACTTGTTCACGCAGATCGACTTTGCTTCGCAAGGCGATCCGCTGCGAGTCACGATCAACGATACAGGCGCCGGCGATCTGATCGGGCGAGTTAATCAACCGGCGCTGTGGGGCTTGGACATTGGTGGAGGCTATTGGCTGGTTCCGCCTTGCGGTTGCAACAAAGGTTTGGCTCTGGTCGCCGAACTGCACTACACGACCCCGCTGCAAGACGATGATGCGTTCTCGGCTGCCGGCACGTTGACGACCGCCTCGGTCAATACGGCGGCTAGCCCGGCGTACGAAGTGTTGAACTTCACCGCTGGCTTGCAGCTTGGCTTGGGTGGAGGCTGGCAGTTGCGTAGCGGCGCGGTCTTTCCGGGGCGCGCGGAAAAAGTCTTTGACGCCGAGTATCTGCTGCAATTGAATCGCGGCTTCTAGGTCAAACGCCATGAGCGAAACCCGCCCGATCGAGTCGCTCCGAAATTTGGGGCCGAAAATCGCGGCTTGGTTGCGGGAAAGTGGAATCGAGACGATCGAAGAGCTGGACCGTCTTGGCCCGGTCGTCGCTTTTCGTTTGGTCAAACGGCGTCAAAAAGGGGCGAGCCTGAACCTACTATGGGCGCTGGCGGCCGGATCAAAGACCAAGATTGGCGGGAGTTGAGCGAACAGACCAAGAGACGGCTCAATCGAGACGCCGAACTTGACTGATCCCGGGCTGAAGACGATGAATGCAGATACGACCTATCGCCACACACAGTATGCCTGGCTTTGTTGGCTGATTGCCGCGATTTCGATTCCGGCGTTTGTTACGGCGGCCATGCTGTGGCAAAAGCCTGGCGGCGCCATTTTGATCGCGGTATCTGGCCTGATGCTGCTGTATCTCGCAGGCTCGTTTGGGCAATTGTCGGTCGCTGACGACGATGATGCCCTGCTGATCGCGTTTGGGCCTTTGCCGTTATTTTGGCGACGAATTTCATACGCCAAAATGCGCGCGGCCAACGTCGAAAGAACGACCTTCTTGGAAGGTTGGGGCATTCACTGGAGCCTGCGAGGCGGCTGGGTTTGGAATCTGTGGGGCTACGATTGCGTCGAGATTCAACTGGACCAGGGAAAGATCTTCGTCGGCACCGACCAGCCCCAGATATTGGCGGAGTTCCTGCAGGCGCGAATCGCGAAGACGCCAGCGACCTGATCGTCGCGGGTTTCACTAACAATTGCTAGACTTCCCGAAGAGGGGCCGACGAGTCTTACGTGGAGTCGTGCGATGGTCGATCCCTATCTGCCCGGTTTTTTTGACGAGCGCTGCCAGAAGCGGTTGGTCACTTAAGCGTCGCCACTTGCCCTGTTGTTCGACGCGAACTTGGCGAACTCTTTGACCAGTCCCAGGTCTTGCGCGACCGCGGCCAGGTTCAAGCGTTTCAGCAGGTCGACCGTGATGGGACGCTTGGCGTCCCAGAAAACTTGCGAGGCGTAGAACTGCTGCGCCGGTTCGCTGTGGAGCAACGTGGCGAGCAGCCGGGCCTCCTCTTCGCTTTGGCAAGCGAGAAAGTAGACGGTGTCGTCCACCACCACCGGTTTGTCGCCAGCGCTACCAATCACCGCGAATTGCAACCGCTTGTAGAACCCGGAGATCGCCACTTTCCAGGGAGCGAAAGCGTAATCGCCAACGCCAAAGACCGAAAACCGCGGACGGCGACGATAGATGGAGCTGCGACGACGATCGAGGGCTTCGCCATGCCGTTGCAGATAGGCCCAAGTTCGTGGTGCGATTTGCTCGATCTGATCGGTCGGATCGGCCGTCTTTCGCTGGGGTACCAGCATCTGTCGCTTCGGTTGAAGTGCGCCGCCGGCGACTTCCGAGCTCTTCAACATCGGGAAGAGGTAGTCCGACTCCAGCTCGACCGTTTCGTTGAGGCCGTTTTGCAGTTTTGTTCCGGCGGTTCGTAGCTCCATGACCTTGGCGCAGTCGTGTTTGACGCCCGATCGCCATTGATAGGGGGAATCGCCGGCCAGACGCCGCCATCGGCGATATGCTGCGACATCTTGGACCAACGTATTGTCGACGATCCCCAATTGGCGACTTGGCGCGTCAGCGGAGAGCGAATCGAACGTCAGGCAGGTCGTTGTCGGCTTGCCGCCCAACGTGCAGCGCAACAGGCAGGCGTCGACCGCCACGCCAAAATGCTCCGCCGCGTTGATCTGGCGAATCTCGGCGTGGGCGATTCGCTGCGACTCTTTCCAGGCAGCCTGCAGCACCTTGCGAGCGACCATCGTCTTGCACAGCATGGCGATCTCCGCCGAGCGATCATCCAGCAGCGTCACCAACTGACGGAGCATCCATTCCGAGATGTCGAAGTTGCTCTTACCGGTGATGGCGTCAATGCCCGCTTGCCGCTGGAAGTTTGACTTTTGCGGCAGGTTGTCGCTTTGAAAGAGGGTTTGCTGAGCGTTGGTCACCCAGGGTGGATTGCCCAACAGGAGAATCGGCTGGGGAAATTGGCGAAGCTTCGTCTGCCAATCGACCGAGAAGAAATCGCCCCGCTCGATGGTCGCTCGCTTTTCGCCTTGCAGCGATTGTTGCAACTGGGCGACGTAGGCGGGATTGATCTCGACGCCGATTACCTGGGCAGCGGGAAAATGGGCCAGCGCCGCATGCACGAAGGTGCCCTGACCGCAGGTCGGTTCGATGATCGTAGCGGGGCGAAGCGACTGCGCGGCGAGCAAACGCACGACCTCGTCGGCCAGCGCTGCCGGAGTTTGAAAATCGCCGAACTCGTCTTGACCCTTCTTGGTCTTGGTCGATTCCATGGCGGCTGATTATAGCCGCTGGTCGAGGTTTACCGTTACTCCAGGCGGCGGCCGATCGGTCGTAAGATCACCCATCTGGGGTGCTTGTGGGCGAACAGTTGTCTTGACGTGTGTTGTTGTGACGGGTATTGTGGAATAGCATGAGCGCCTCTACTCCCAAGTCTGATTCCGCGTCGCGTGGTCGCAAATTCGACTCGCTGCAGCAGGAAGTTTTCTTGAACCTGTGGCGGACCTACGACCGGCTCAAGGCGCTGGAAGATGAGATGTTCAGCGAGTCGGGCATCTCGGCCCAGCAGTACAACACGCTGCGGCTGCTCCGTTCGGTCTATCCCGCGGGGATGCCGACGCTGGTGTTGGGCAGTCGGCTGATCAGCCGGGCGCCTGACATGACCCGGTTGCTCGACAAGTTAGAGCAGCGAGGCTTGCTAGCCCGCCATCGCCCGCCTGAGAATCGCCGCGTGGTTGAAGTCCGCCTGACGCCAGAGGGGCGAAAGCTGGTCAATCAGCTCGACGCCTCGGTGCGGAAGTGCCACGAAAGGCAACTGGGACACCTGGACGACAAATCGCTGGACCAACTGGTCAAACTGCTGAAAGCGGCTAGAAAACCACATGAGGACGCCGAGAATCTCTCGTTAGTCGACCAGTAGATTTTCGGTTCTTTCCCAACACGTCTGCTCGCCAATTGACGTACCTGGATCTGGAATAAGAAAACAGAATGATCGCCAACGAAAAACCTCAAGTCGTCGTCATCGGCGGCGGCCCCGCTGGATCGACCGTTTCGACTTTGATCGCCCAAAAGGGCTACCGCGTCGAGCTCTTCGAACGCGAGGTGTTTCCGCGGTATCACATCGGCGAGTCGATGATTCCGGAAACCTACTGGGTGCTGAAGCGTCTGAACATGCTCGACAAGATGAAGCAAAGCAACTTCATTAAGAAGTACAGCGTGCAGTTTGTTGGGCAGTCGGGGCGTCTCTCGGCGCCGTTCTACTTTCATGACAACAAGCCGCACGAATGTTCGCAGACTTGGCAGGTACGGCGTAGCGAATTCGACCTGATGATGATCGAGAACGCCGCCGAGCATGGCGTTAAAGTTCATCAGGGAGTTCGCGTCCTGGACGTGTTGTTTGACGGGGATCGCGCGATCGGCGTCAAGGTGGTCGACGCTTCCGGCGAGACGCGCGAGGTGCTGGCCGACGTGGTGGTCGACGCCAGCGGGCAAAGCTCGATGCTGATCAACAAATTCAAGCTGCGCGTCCCCGATCCCGAACTTAACAAAGGGGCGATTTGGACCTACTTCAAAGGCGCCTACCGGGACGAAGGGAAAGACGAAGGAGCGACCGTCGTCTTGAGCGTCCAGGGGAAGAAGGGCTGGTTCTGGTACATTCCGCTTCATGACGATATCGTCAGCGTCGGCGTGGTCGGCGACTTCGACTACCTCTTCAAAGACCGCGGCGGACATGAGCAAACCTACGCCGAGGAGCTGGACCGCTGTCCGGCCGTGAAAGAGCGAATCGCCAATGCGGAGCAGGTCGAAAAGATCTTTGCGACCAAGGATTACACGTACAAAGCCAGCCAAGGGGCCGGCGACGGGTGGGTGCTGGTTGGCGATGCGTTTGGCTTTCTTGATCCTCTTTATTCATCCGGCGTTTTGCTGGCGCTGAAGTCAGGGCAACTGGCCGCCGATGCGATTTGTGAAGGGCTCGAAAAGGGAGACACTTCGAAAGAGCAGCTTGGCGACTGGCTGCCTGACTATCAGGTTGGCGTAGGGCGCATGCGCCGCCTGGTCTCGGAGTATTACGAAGGGTTCAACTTCGGCCGCTTCATTCGCCGCTTCCCTCACTTCGTGGGCCGCGTAACCGACTTGTTGATCGGCGATCTGTTCAAAGACGATTTGGACGAAGTGATCGCCGCCATGGATATGGTCAAGGCTGAAGATGAAGAAGCCCGGCTGATGGCGGCCAAAGAGCAAGACTGAGCCAGTCCTCAGTCAAAATCAAACGTCAAACCCCGTCTGGGGAAACGTGGTCGGCGATTCACGGATGTAGGGAAATCGCTGACCGCGTTTCCCCGTCTGGGGCTTTCTTTATTGTTTGCGCAGCCAGTTCGCCGCGGCGTACCAGATCATGCCGACCGCAATCAGCGCCAGGCCGGCCTGCCAAACGGCGGCGTCGACCCAAAACGGCAGCAGCAAACAGATCGCCAGGCCAAGCCAGGAAACCGTCGTCGGGTAAAGCCTTTCCGCCGGCGTCAGGCGAATCGCCGCCAGGTTCGTCAGCGCGTAATAGATCAGCACCGTAAACGCGCTGAACGACCAAGTCGTCTTCACGTCGCCGATCAGCGTCAGGCCCATCACGATCAACGCGACCAGCAAAACGGCGGCCGTCGGCGTGGTATTAGCCGCATTCAATTCTCCAAAAATCGCCGGCAGATCGCGGCGGCGTCCCATCGCCAGCACCACCCGCGAAAGTCCCAGCACCAGGTTCAACAGAACGCCGGCCATGGCGGTTGTGGCGCCAACCGCGATCACGTTAGACAGGAGCGGAGAACCGATTCGAATCGCGACAAGTTCCAGTGGGGCGCCTTGCTGCAGTGTGGCGGCGGATAGTTCGTCCGCCCCCAAGACGCCGACGGCCACAAAGCCAATTAGCCAGTAAAACGCCATCGCGATTCCCAGCGTTGCGATGATCGCAATCGGAATTGTTCGCCGGGGGTTCACCACTTCTTCGCCGAGCGTTGCGATGCGACCGTAACCGGTGTAGGCGACGAACATTAGCGCGACCGCCTGAGCGAAGCCGAGCGGCGGCGTCAGGTTCGTCGACACGGGGGAGAAGAAGGGCGTAATCCGCTCGCTCGAAAAACTGGACAGGCCGAAAAATATCAACAGCGCCAGCGCGACCAACGAGATCGTCACCAACACCGCATTGGCGAAATTGCTGCGGCGAATTCCGGTCAGAATCGCTCCCGTTACCAGCAACACCATCACCAAGCTAATCGGGAGTCGCCACGCAGGGGCGTCAATTTGGAAGAGGTTCAGCAAGTAGCCGGAGAAGCCGAGCGCCGCGGTCGCCGCCGAGGCGGACTTGGCCGCGACAAACATCCAGCCTGCTAGAAAGCCCAAGCTCGGGTGCAACCAGCGGTATCCATATTCGTAGGTCCCGCCGCTCACCGGATGAGCGGCAGCCAACTGGGCGCTACTCAAGCCGTTGCAGATCGCCAGCATGGCGGCCAGCGGAATCGCTAACAATACTGCAGGGCCAGCAGCGCCTGCCGCGATGCCGATACTGACGAAGATCCCCGTTCCGATAATCGAGCCGAGGCCAAGCAGGATAGCGCCGACCAAACCAACTTCGCGCGTCAGACGTGCCGGCGATGGCGAAGCGGGGGAGTCAGGCGAGGCGTCGTTCATGGTTGATTGTCAGGCGGTCGATGGAGAGCGATTTCGTTTAGCGTACCGTTTGGCGCTATGCGAAAGAATCCCGTAGGAGAGCGACGAGGAATTGCCGCGGGCGAAAAAACTAAGAATTAACAGAGGTTTCGCACTACCACAGTAGGCGTGGAAATCGCGAAAAAAGGGGGCGAATACGGGATTTTCGTCATGACGTGGTCGGCACGACTCGCGTTAGAATACGACCATAGAGGCGTCGCTAACTGCGAGGAAATGTCTGGATGAAGGTTTCGTTGATTGGGCTGGGCAAAGTTGGCTCGGCTGTCGCCCATGCGATCGTACTAAAAGGCTTGGCGGACGAATTGGTGCTGGTCTCGCGCCGTACCGAAATCGCGAAATCGGAAGCCGACGATCTGAATCATGCGGCGGGGCTGGAAGACCACTCGGTCGACGTGCGAGCAGGAGGTGACGAAGCTGCCGCCGGATCGGACGTGATTCTCTATTGCGATGCGTCTCCCAGTACCAACATCGATGTTGATCGCTACAGCGCCGCCCGCGGCAATCTGCAGCGGTTTAGCGAACGGATGCCGCTTTTGGCCGCCGCCAGTCCCAACGCGATTTGCGTGATGGTGACCAATCCGGTCGATGTGATGTCGTGGTTCGCCCTGCAGGTCTCCGGCTTCCCGCCAGAGCGGGTGTTTGGCGTCGGCACGTTGCTCGATACCGCTCGATTACGGCGGCTGTTGTCAGAGCGGCTTAGCGTCCACGCCAGCGACGTACGAGCCTACGTGATCGGCGAGCATGGCCAAGATCAAGTCGCCTCGTTCAGCAGCGCCTCGCTAGGGGGCGAACTGATGAAGCCGGATGAAGATCTAATGTCGCTCGCTCGCCAGGCGGCCGATTCGGCTGGTCAGATCTATCGCACTCGCGGCTATACCAACTATGGCATCGCTGGGGCGACGATGATGATTCTGGATGCAATTCGCAACAACCGACGCCGGACCGCCCCGGTCAGCCTACGAATCAATGACTACTACGGCGTGAAGGACGTGTGCCTGTCGTTGCCGGCGGTGATTGGCCGACGAGGTATCGAGCGAGTTCTGCGTCCCGAGTTGAACGACGCCGAGCAGGCGACCTTTCACCGGGGAGCGGATCGAATTCGAGCGGCGATTGACGCGTTGGCGCCATCTTTGACCGCCGCTTCTTAAAGTGATGGTTTGCCATCGGAACCGACCTAGAGCGGTTTTCTTCAATCTTTAGCATTCTGGCTGGTTGCGGCCGCGCTGGTCGGCGTTGACCTGCATCGACGAATCTTGAGGATTCGCCTGCTTCGGTCGCCTTGACCAGCTTGCCTCACTGACAGTCCGTCGAGAAAATCAACGGACTGATAGGCGTAGTCCCCATCCGCTTTTTGAAAACGATACTCGTCGGTTCACCGCTCTTGCCCAGAGTCGATCGCTGCGTGGATCCCTTCGATCACGCGATCCCGATCATCGGGATGGATGCCCGCTTTCCACCACCCGGCGTCGGCCCCGACTTGCGATTTGGAGTAACCGAAATTGCGGCGGATCCCTTCGTTCCAGCGAACCTTGTTCGTATCGAGATCCCAGTCCCAGACAGGCAAAGGATACGACGATCGCGACGACCTATCCAAAAAGGGTGGATTGCAGGAGTTTCGACACAAGCAGTCTCAGGGTGGGAACGCCGGCACTTTGGAGTGACGAAAGTTCGAAAGCGAAGGAAGCCTAAATGCTATCCTATGCGGTGTAAATCGGACAGCCAATCGAGCCTTGCGGCCTACCGAAAATTCTCGGCCAGCGCGGCCATAAAAAAAGCCGCTCCTCAACTTGAAGGAGCGGCTTTTGATCGGTAGAGCTTTCGGGGCTCCGTTACTGCACTTTGGTCAGGGCTTCGGCCGCGGCGGCACGAACCGCGTCGGACGAATCTTCGTTAGCCGCTTTGGTCAACGCCGCTTTGGCGGAGGCCGCCTGTTTGCCAAGCATGCCCAGCGACTTGGCCGCTTCCAAGCGGACCAAGTCGGAACCTTCGGTCAACGCGGCCGTCAGGACCGGCGTCGCTTTGGCGGCGGCGGGACTGGTCGAATCGATATGAGCGATGGCCCAGCCAGCGGCAACCTTGGTGAACTCGACGTCGCTGTCCAGCAGCGGCGCGATTTGCGGGATGGTCGCTTTGGCGGTCGGGCCAATACTGCCCAAGGCGTACAGAGCGCTTTGCTGCAGGCCGGCCGTTGGGCTGTCGAGGAATTTGGCGATGTCGTCGGTCGCCGGAGCGGCCGCAGCCCCCAGACCGCCCAAGACCATCATCGCTTCGCTTTGCACCTGGGGATCGTCAACTTTCAAGGTTTCGATCAGCGCGGGAACGGCAGCTTTGGCGTCTGGGCCCAGGCGACGCAAGATCGCCAGAGCGTGCATCCGCAAGCCTTCGATTTCCAAGGCCTTCGCCAGTCGCGGCGTCGCCTTGGCGCCAAGCGAAACGATCGCTTCGCGGAAGTGAACGACCACCGTCGGATCGGTGTCGGTCAGCGCCTTCAGCAAGACCGGTGCTACCATCTCACGGGGAGCGTCCAGTTCGGTCAGGCAGCGAGCCGCAGCGGCGCGAACGTTGGCGTTCTTGCTCTTCATCCCTTCGACAAGATCTTCGACGGCGTGTTCGACCGCTTCCTGGTCTTCGGGGTGCAGGCGAGCGACGCCCCACTCGCCCAGCATGTGCATGAACTCGTCATCCGAGTTGGAGGCCGATTCCAGGGCCGTTTCGGACGCCGGATCTTTGATCACGCCCAACGCGTAGGCAGAAGCGTAGCGGACCGCCATCGAGTCGTCCGCTTCCAGCGCTGCGGCCAATTGACCGACGGCCGGTTTGGCCCCGGCGCCAATCTGGCCGAGCGCGACCGCCGCTTGCATGCGGGTATCAGGGTCTTTGTGCGACTTGAGGACTTCAGCCAAATTCGGCGCGGCGCTTGCCGCTTCCGGTCCCATTTCGCCCGCGATCAGGCAAGCCCAGTAGGCGCCACGTTCGGTGGTCAAAGCCTTCTTCAAAACCGGCAGCGACTTCTTGCCTGCTTCGGCCAGGGTGTGCAATGCCGGCACGACGACGCTCGGATCGGCGTCATCCAGGATGTTGGCGATCAGCGGCAACGTCTCGTTCGGATCGGTCGGCAGCTTGCGAACGGCGCCCATCGCGGCGCGACGGACGATCGCTTCTTTGTCGGTGATCTTTTGGATCAAAGCCGGAACGGCCGGCAGCGCTTTTTCGCCGATCTCGCCGATCGCGTAGGCGCTGTAGGCCCGCACTTCAGCATCCGGATCATCCAGGCCCTTGGTCAACGCGGCCAATGCCGGAGCGGCTGCGGTTTCGTATTCGGCCAAGGCCCGAGCGGCGTGCCAACGCAGTTCGACGTTGTCGCTTCCCATCGCGGCGATCAGAGCAGGGACCGCTTTGTCGGCGTCTTCCGGTTGACGAGCCAGGGCGTCGGCCGCGGCGACCGCCGCTTCCCCTTTGTCAGACAACGCTTTGATCGAATCGGCCGCGTCGGCCCAGACGATCGAAGCGACCGCCAGCGGCAGGGCCATGGAAAACATCAGTCGTTTGATCATTGCAGACTCCGCAGAAAAGTACGTCGCCAGCGACGTGTGATTGCTAGATAGGTGTGGGAAGCTTGTGGTGTAGCCGCAGCCGACGAGCCAGGATTAGCCCGACGGGAATTGAGCGTCGTACACCAGCGATTTCATGAAGTTGCTGGCGTCGACGAAGTCTTGCGGCGAATAATCGCGAATGCGGGCTTTCAACTCGTCGTGCATCGATTCGGCGGTGCCGGTGACGTTGCGATACTCATCGACGTTGGCGTACGAACCTTCGCGAGCACGCATGGCGAAAGCCAGGTTCAGCTTTTCCCGGTACTCGTCGTATGGCTTGTCGGTCAGGATGAAGGGCCAGTTGATCTCGCCGGTGAGCGGATCCAACTGCGATGCAGCTAGACGCTGCGGAGCCCGTTCCTGATTGAAGCGGAACAGTTGTTCGCTGGTCGGCTTCGGTCCCGCCATCTCGGCGCGGAACTCGTTGTTGCGACGTCGCATCTCGAACCAGACTTGCTGGGCGCGATTCCGATTTTCGATGTACTGGCTGCGAGCCTCTTCGACGTCGATCGCCGCACGGGCTGTGTTCAAATTGTATTCGCCCTGGGCGCGAACGATGTCGGCCAAACCGCGGGCATGACTTTCCCCAACGGTCGAAGCCGAAGCGCCCGTGTTATAGTACCATTGGGCCGACGCAGTCTGAGCGACTACCGATGTGATACCGATAGCCAGAAGTAGTCGAAGCGACATGACGCATCCCTCGATTAAGTCGTATACGATTCAGTAATTCTGGATCGCGAGATAAGGCTTTGGGGAAATGGGAAGTCTTCGCGGTTTACGAAAACAACCATTCCAGAATAGCCGAACCGATGTCGAAAGCAACAAATCCGGCCTATTTCCAGGTCTTGCGTCCCCCCCGAGCAGGCTCTGCTAATCCCCGACTAATCAGCCAGAAACTTATGCAGCTTCTGGGCCAATCGAGGCCAGTTTCCCCTTTTCGTCTCGCATTCCCACACAATAAGTACCCGCCAGCCCAGTTTTCGCAGCGATTTCTGGGCCCGGCGATCGCGCTGTTGATTCCCGCTTAACTTCTTACGCCAATAATCCGCGTTCTGTTTCGGCAACGGACGTCGACCTTTGGCACAGTTGTGCTGATGCCAGAAGCAGCCATGTACGAAAATTACTTTCCCGCGACCGGGGAAAGTCAAATCGGGGCTCCCTGGCAAGTCGCGTCTTCCCAGCCGAAAGCGGTATCCCAGACGGTGGGCCAAGCTTCGCACGATCCGCTCTGGCCGAGTGTCGCTCGACCGAACCCGCCGCATGATTTCGCTGCGACTTTCGGGATCAAAATTATCGGTCGAGCGGGACATTCGCGCTACCGGCAAAAAAGCTCCAGCTGGCGGGGCGAGCAACACTCGCCGGCCAGGCGGTTGAGGTAGTTCTCCCCAATCCAGTTCAGGACGCTTGAGCAGACGGCGTCGCCGAACCCAAACAGGGCGTCGTTGTTCGAGCCGCTGATCGTGAACTCGCCGGCCCCCATCAGCCGAGCGCACTCTCGCGGCGTCAGCAATCGGACCGCATATTGGCCGTAGCCCGCCTTGAACAGGATCTGTCGTCCGCTGCCTCCTTTGGGCGTGCGTAGACAACCGGCCAGACCATCGGTCCGCATTTCGGCCATTGAGCGCTTCTCGCCGTTCGCCCCTCGGCGGACCCGGCGGAAGACCGCTCCATAACTCCAGCGGCGCTTGGCGATCATCGCATCGGCCTCGGCTCGATGCCGCGGGCTCATCTGGTTCAGCAGGTATGCGGCTCGCTCCTGCGACCACCAGGATGGGTCGTCCTTCGGCAGTTTTTCGAGGACGTCGCCCAATTGATTGTCGCTGGCGGTTGGCGGCTCCGGCAGGTCGGCGCAGCTCCAGATGATCTCGGGGTGACGCTGAACGAAGTCGACCAAAGGAGCGGGGCGCAGCTGAGACGGAGTCAGGTCCTCGCTCTCGATCGTAGCGTCGTCATCGACCGCTTTGGCGACCACAAACAGGCGGAGTCGACTTTGCGGCGTAAACCACTTGGCGTCGAGCATGATCGGATCAACCCGATAGCCCAAGTCATTCAGCGCCGACAGGACCGCCGCGAAATCGGCGCCGCCATGCGAGTTGAGTAGCCCTGGAACGTTCTCTAGCAGCACCAGCGGCGGTCGACGCCCGCCGAGCCGTTTCAGTACGTTGTGGAATCCCCAGAAGGCGGACGACTGGGCGCCTCCCAAGCCTTTGCGGCCCCCTGCGAGCGATAGGTCGGTGCAGGGGAACGAGGCCGTAGCGAGAGTCACATCGGGCATCTCCGCCACGTCCAACTGATGGACGTCTCCCAGAACGAACGAATCGTCCGCCCCAAAGTGCCCTTCATACTGGCGGCGTTTACCGGCGTCGATGTCGTTGGCGAAGCGAACTTCCCAGCCAGATCGTTCCAGGCCCAGACGGACTAGTCCAATCCCGGCAAAGAATTCGGCGAAGGTGCGCGGCGCTGGAGCGGACATAGTCGACTTCCGGTGTCAGAGCGATTGAGGAGCCCGCATTATCGCCGAGATGGGCCAAATGCTCAATCGTCCGCCGCAGAGAAGTTGGCGATCAGCAGGTTCGCTGCATTAAGTGCGGGTGCCGGAGTAAATCTCGGCGTATTCGATGATCCAGACGTCGATATAGTTGGTGAAGGTGTCGAGATCGACTTCGGCCAACTTTTCAAAGTAGCTGCGGTTAAAGGTCTCTTTATTACGAATGGCGCCCTTGGCGGTCAGTTCCAGGACGTGGACCGACGAATGCGGGCGAATCGTCATTTCGAGACGACTGTACAAGCTGCGACGCTTACCGCCGGTCAGGTCGAGGTCATCGCGGTAGCAGGCCGCCCCCCAACCTTTTTCGCCGTAGATCGTTTCGGTTTGAAAACCAGGGAAGTAGTTCGGCAGGGCGCCGACGCATTTCTCGATGTAATCCGACAGCTGCAAGCGAAACTTGCTGTGCAGCTCTTTGCACTCTTCTTCGCTGAGCGCTTGGGTGCGGATCGCCTCCGACTTCGCGGCGCTGCGTTTTTCGCCGCGCTGGATCGCTTTTTTCAGACGGTCTTCAAAATCATTCATGAATCTGCAGGTCGCGGCTGAGCGCACAGGAGGAAGCGAAAGGGGCGATGCGGACCGAGGAAGGGTGGGGCGAGAAGTCCCTTCCCAGCAAGCCGAGCGGAGCTACTTCCCCTTCGGCTTCTTGTCTTTCTCTTCTTTCTGATTCAGGAACTGGGCAAGGTCGCCGAACGAGCGAAGCGGCTCTTTGCCTTCTTTCATCGCCTCGGAAATCGGCTTTGCCGGCTTCGGTTTCGATTTCGAGACGAACGACTTCGATTTCGGCTTGCCGTGCGGACCGTGTTGCGATTTGGCGCCGTGGCGATTCTTGTCGCGCGGCGGACGTTTGGAGCGTTCCGGTCGATCGACCCGCTTTTTCGCCTCGGGGGCGGGGAGCGGCTTTTCGGTGCCGGGCTCGATCGCGGTTAACGAAACGCGACGACGGTCTTTGTCGATCTCGACAACCCAGACGGTGATGACGTCGCCGACGCTGACCACTTCGTGCGGGTCGCTGACGTAGCGATTCGCCAGGCGGCTAATGTGCACCATTCCGCTGTCATGTAAGCCGATGTCGACGAACGCGCCGAAGTCGACCACGTTAAGGACGGTTCCCGATAGTTCCATCCCACTGCGGAGGTCTTCCAGTTTCATGATGCCGCGACGGAATAGCGGCGGCGGGAAATCGGCGCGCGGGTCACGACCGGGGCGCGATAGCGAATTCAAAATATCGCGGGTTAGGTGCTCACCCACTTCCAACTCGGCGGCGAACGACTCGGGAGAAACCCCGGCGATCTTCTTCACCAATTCGGCATGGGGGGCTGACGGCGCCTCGGCTTTCGGTGGGGCTTCCGGCGTCTCGGCAACAGCCGCTTCTGCCGACGCTTCGGCTTGGGCGGGTTCTTCGGCGGCCGGCGTTTCAGCCGCCGGCTCTACGGCAGCGGTTTCGGTCGGCGCTGCCGGGGAAGCGGGTTCCACCGCGACGGGCGTCGTGGGAGGTTCGATGACTGACGTTTCCGCCGTCGGCTCGGTCGGTTCAACCGTAATCGGCTTGGCCGGCTCCGTGGGCTTGCCGGTCCGGACCTGGTCGACGGTTGCGTCGAGCTTGGTGAGGACCTTCTCGGCGACTTCGTAGCTTTCGGGGTGGATCCAGGTGGCGTCGAGCGGATTCTCGCCATCACGGATCTTGAGGAACCCGGCCGCCTGCACGAAGGCCGAATCGCCGAAGCCAGCGACCTTTTTGAACTCTTCACGCGACTTGAACGGACCGTTTTCGCGGCGGTACTCGTACAGCCGACGGGCGGTCAACTGATTCAAGCCGGAGACGTAACTGAGTAGCGCCGGGCTGGCCTGATTCACGTCGACGCCGACGTAGTTCACGCACGATTCGACGACGTTGTCGAGCGTCTCTTTCAAGTGCTTTGACTTGACGTCGTGCTGATACAGGCCGACGCCAATGTTCGACGGATTGATCTTCACCAGTTCCGACAGCGGATCGAGCAGACGACGGCCGATGCTGATCGTGCCGCGAACGGTCGCGTCGAAGTCGGGGAACTCTTCGCGACCGAGTTCGCTGGTTGAATAGACCGATGCGCCCGCCTCGTTCACGATGACGTAGACGACTTCGCGGTCGGTGATGTCTTTGGAGATGATCGACGCGACCAGGTTTTCGGTCTCGCGGCAGGCGGTGCCGTTACCAATCGCGACGATGTCGACTTCGTTCTGGCGAATCATCTCGATCAGCCGTTGGCGACCGCGAGCGACGCGATCTTCCGGCCCAATCAGATGAATGACCCCTTGTTCCAGAATCGTGCCGAATTGATCGAGCGCCACCAGTTTGCAACCGCTGCGGAAACCAGGATCGACCGCTAAGACGCGGCGTCCATGAACCGGCGGTTGCAGCAGGAGCTTGCGAAGGTTGCACGCAAAGACGTCGACCGCGTGCCCTTCGGCATGGTCGGTCAGTTCGCGGCGGATTTCCCGTTCCAGGCTCGGCAACATCAAACGCTGCAGACCATCGCGCAAACAGGGCTTCAGGAACTCGACTTGCGGGTGATCGGCCGGAATCGCGGTCTCTTCGGCCAGCGCGTTCAGGCGATCCCAGTCGCAATCGATCTTCACGCGAATGAATCGGGTGCGATCGCCGCGGTTGATCGCCAAGACGCGATGATGCGGGATCTTGGAGATCGGCTCGCGAAAATCGTAGTAGTCCTTGAACGCTTTTTCTTTCTTGCTGCGTTCACGGTCTTTCTGCTTGCGGCGCTTGTCGCGGCGCTGCTCTTGCAGGGCGCGACGCTTGGGATCGATCGTCGCTGCAGATTGTGTGGGGGGGGCAGCTGTTTCGGAAGCGGGAGATTCGTCGGTTGTAGTTTCGGCAGCCGGCGTCTCTTCGGCGGGGGCCGAAGGTTCCGTGGCGACGGTTTCTTCCGGGGTCGCCGCTTCCGCAGTGCTCTCTTCCGCAGTACTCTCTTCCGCGGTGGGCTCCGGCGATTCTTCCGCTGGCGGCGCTTCGGCGGCGGGTTCGCTGGCGGCGTCTTCCGACTTCACGTCGTCGTCTGCGCCCGAATCGCCGTCGTCGCTCGCTGGAGATTTTGAGCTAGAGGTCTCAGCCGACTGTTCGATTCGAAGGGTGACCAGCGAGCCGGTCTTCCACATGAACTTGCGCAAGCGTCCGCGGAGGATAGCGTTTTCGGCGAACTCCTCGGCCAGGATGTAACGCACTCCTTGCAGAACGGCGGAGACGTCGGCCAGCTCTTGCTCGGCGTTTACGAAGGCGGCTGCCCGGGTTTCGAGATCGGCGGCGGCTAATTTACCTTCCAGCACTTCATTGGCCAGCGGTTCGAGACCGCGCTGTCGCGCTTGCGTGGCCAGCGATTGTTTCTTGGGCTTGAAGGGAAGATAGAGGTCTTCCAGCAGCTTAGTGGTCGGCGCCTTCTGAATCTTGTCGGCGAGCTTGTCGGTCAGCTTTCCTTGCGACTCGATCGACTTCAGGATCGTCTGCTTGCGCTCTTCCAACTGGCGAAGGGCGGCAGTTCGGGCTTGGACCTTGCGGATCTGCTCTTCATCTAAGCCGCCGGTTTCGTCTTTTCGGTATCGCGTAATGAAAGGAACCGTGTTCCCATCATCCAGCAATTCGACGGTACGTTGAACTTGTTCAACCGGCAGCCCCAGTTCGCGAGCCACGATGTTGAGGTCGGACGAGACTGTGCTTTCCATATTCGCCAACAGGTATCAGGTGGGAGACGCGCGATTGCAGTTAAGGGGCGACGGCGCGAATCAAAGGCTTGCCAGAGCGGCGTCTGCGCATGGGACGCCAGACCGGCAATCTAGGGGTTACCGTTTTTGTTGTCAAGGATTCGCGAAGCGGCAAGGTCCAAGAATTAACACAGAATTCCCCTATTCGTCGTCTTTTCACGCGTTGCGCAATCGGCGACGCCCCGCTTTGGCGAACTTTACCGATTACGCGGGTGCGGCGAGCCGGTCGCCGCCAATGCGGTGCAGTTGCAGCGATTCTTCGCGATATATCGGCGGCATTATGCCGATTTCGATTCTTAGACGGAGCGATTGGGCCAGATGCGAGTCTTGCCGACGCCCCTTTCCGAGCCGCCATCGCTAGGACATTTCGCAATGGCCCCGCACTTACGAGTTTATTACGGTCCCGAAGACGAATCGACGCCGGACGTTTTGAGCGAAACGCCGGAGATCGTCGTCGGCGACGCGATGCGCGCCTTGGATTCTGCAAATCGACGGGAAGGCAAAGAGCCGAATGTCCTGCCGGAGGGCGGGACCTTGCAGCCTGGCGTGGCGGATATCGCGATCGGGCTGGAAGAACTGCTGCAGCTGATCGAGGAAGCTCGCCGCTGTGGAGTCGCGCTGCAAGACGAAATCGAAAACGAGACGGTGCTGGTTTCCCGTGATCTCTTTCGCGCTCTGCTAGCGTACCAGACGCTGCTGCAACCGCAGATTTCGTCGCATTAGAGCGGTTTTCCTCCATCTGTATCGTTCTGGCTGGTTGCGGCCGCGCTGGTCGGCGTTGACCTGCATCGACGAATCTTGAGGATTCGCCTGCTTCGGTCGCCTTGACCAGCTTGCCTCACTAACTGCCTGTTGAAAAATGCCCTCGTGGCATTTTCCAACCTCGCCAGGCTCAGAGCATAGCTCTTCGCGGCTCGCAAAATAACGACTTACGTCGCTATTTTGGGATCGCATCCCTGCGACCACGCAGTCCATCGAGAAAATCAACGGACTGCCAACGCCAGAAACGCTACAGCTATCAGAAAAACGCTCTAGGACTCCGCCGCTTCTAGGCGGCCAAGGCGTCATGTGCAAAGAGGTATGCCCCGATTAAATCGTCGGTGGCGGAAGAGCGGAAGATGCGCGAAGCTGACCCAAGAAACGCGACAAGCGTCGCTTGCTGCTTGCGACGCTTGTCGAGACGTTCTCCGCAGCGGCGCGAGAAACGCCAGCTGCGCACGAACTATTGGCTTAGTAGCCCGGGCTGTAGGGGCACGGATTCAGAAAATCACGCGGGCCGCGGGTGGTGTAGTAGGGATAGGTCACTTCGGGCGAATAGCCGCCGGCGCCCATTGCTCCAGCGCCATCGGCCACCGCCGGCGGAGCGCTGACGCTGGTTGGGTTTCTGCAAGGATTGGCGCCGATGCAATGGCAACCGACGCTTCCGACCGTCATGGCGGTCACTGCGGCGAGCAGTGCAATTCGTTTCATCTCTCTACCTTCTGGATTCGTGTGGCCTGGTCCGGGTCGTATTTTCAGCGCTGGCCGGCTCTGCGGGAGTCGACGCGCACTTGGCTCTCCATCTGCTAAATCGGCGGTAGAAACCCGAATATTGAATAATTCGGCATCTTCGGCGCGATTGGCAGTTGCTAGCATCCCACGCAGCGGGGGCGCGATTAGAGGCTGATCTGCGTCCAGGATTGCGCCTGGGCCGACGTCAGCTGCGAAAGAATGCGGATCTCGACCTCATCCAGGTAGGCGGCGATCCGGTTTTCCAGTTCCGCTTTGAACTCACGATAGACCGTCCAGATCCGCTCGAAGTGGGCGTTCGCTTCCAGCAGAATTTTTTGAATGTCGGTCTGCTGCTGCTCGCTCAGGTTCATCGATTGCCACGCTTCTGGCGAACTGAACGCCGTAATCCGTTGCACCCGCTTCGCCATCGGATCGGTACGCAACTGTTGGGCGAACAGGTGAAGCTGTTGTCCCTGGCTGGCGAGCACTTTTAAGCCGTCGTTGCGAGGAATGTCTGCCCCCGAGGCATATTGCTTCCAGTCCTGCGACATCGACGCGAGAATGCCGCCGAGCGCCGAATCTTCGGCCGCGCTGGCGTTGAGAATCTGATCTTTGAACATCCCCAGCGACACGCCGAACGTCACCGAGGCGGCGACAAAGATGATTGCAGCGGCGCGACGCCAGGCTGCGCGATGGAATTCGGTCGCGGAGATTTCGCGAATGATTCTTACCCCGACGCGCAGCAGCGCTTTGGTCGGAGGGAGTTTACGATCGGGCGACGGGTTTTTGCAGCCGACGCTGGTTACTTGTACCTCGAACGCGCTGCTGTTGAGCACCAACTGAGCGATTTCGCCAAACAGAAAGAATTCTTCTTCGTGCTCCGGGTTTACCGTTTGCAGGCGCGTTTTGGCGACTTCGAGTTCGATTGCGAAGCCAGCCATCGACTCATCCAGCAAGCGGACGCGGAATTCCTCTTTGCCCAGCACCAAGCGTCCGTTGACGTTCTCCGGCAAGACCGGAAAGCGAATCGACGTTCGACGCTCTGCTGGCATGACGCATTCGTCCGAAAAGAAAAGGATGATGAGGCGGCGGCTTTTTTCGCCTACCTGAAAGTTAAGACAAAAATTGGCGGGAGGGGAAGAATTAAAGGAATTCCTGGCTGGTCCCCTAATGCTTGGCTCCGGAAAAGCCGTTACAACCGTCATAAACCGCATCGCGTTTGCCTACGACGGATCAACCGGCAACAATAAGTGGTTGCCCCAGCGCAGTGTGCTTGTTTCCTTTTCTCGCGCGATTTCGCTAGTCGTAGACATGTCTGTTGAAACTTCTCTGGCTGACCAAGTGATCACGCGCTATCGCAAAGCGGCGGAGATCAACCTCAGCAATCCCTGCCGACGCGGAAATCTCGTGACGCTCTCGACCGGGGGGGACGCCGTGGATGTGATGGTCACCGCCGATTTGCATGGCAATCGACGCAATTTCCAGCGCATCCTCGAACTGGCGGCCCTCGACATTAACCCGCAGCGACACCTGGTTTTGCAGGAAGTTTGCCACGGCGGCCCGACCTATCCTCATGGCGGGGGCTGCATGTCGCATTTGATGTTGGAGGATGTCGCCCAGCTGGTTTGCGAATACCCGCATCGAATTCATTTCCTGCTGAGCAATCACGAACTGGCCGAGATGGTTGACTTCCCGATTCTCAAAGGGGGAAAGATGCTCAACCTGATGTTTCGGGCTGGGCTGCAAGAGATGTACGGCAATCGGACCGCGGATGTCCGCGACGCGTATCTCCATTTCCTCCGCAGCTTGCCGATCGGCGTGAAGGCGGGCGAGCGACTATTGATTTGCCATAGTCTGCCGGAGAAGTGCGACGAGAAGCCGTTTGACGCCAACGTCTTTGATCGCCCGCTGGCCGAAGAAGATCTCTCGTGCCAAGGAGACGTGGGACGCATGGTCTGGGGACGCGACTTCCGGCAGGAGAACGCCGATGCGTTTGCCAAGCAGACCGGCGCTCAGTACTTTCTGACCGGACACGAACCATCGACCGACGGCTTTCAAACGCCCAACTCGCGGCAAGTGATTCTCGATTGTTGCTGCCAGAACGGTTGCTATGCGATCCTGCCGGTTGACGACGGGATCAGCTACGGCAAATTGCTGGCCGAAGTGCAACGTCTGCACAAGCCGGCGCCTTCTCCGTACGGCATGTAAGGAGTCTGCGATGCCTGACCCATCCAGGAGCGATCCCGCAGCGCCGCGACGAATTCCGGGTCGGTTTAGCGAGTTGAATCTCAACGGGCGCTACATCGCCGGGGCGATCGCCGCACTGATCGCCTTTGCAACGTTTATCACCGTCGGGTTGATCATCGGGCTCTCCAGCTTGTATCAAAGCGACGCCAGTCCGTGGGTGGCGGCGGTGATTATCGGGGTTTTCGCTGCGGTCGTCAGCTTTCCCTTGGGACTGTTCATTGGTGCAGTAATCGCGCAGATTATGGGATACGCGAACTCTAAGCGCGTTTGGGTCCCTAAGATCACGATCACGGGCCTGATGGTAACGACGTTTTTCTGCTGCGCAGCGGCTTCGCTGGCTTACTACGCTTTCAACTACACCAGCGACGCCATGCCGCGTCGGTATCTGTTTATCGTTGTGGCGCTGGCGATGCCGCCGCTGTTGATGATCATCATCAGCCTGGGGCGAGTAACGCTGCGCTGGCTCCATCGTCGCTATCATCCGTACAACGCGGAAGTGATTGACGAAGACGTCGAAATGTAGTCGCGTCCGCGTTATTGCATCTTGAGAAAGGCTCGCCAGCCGGTGCGATGCGGCAGCGGCAGGTTCAGGCCGTCGTTATGCGAGTAGACGGGCTCGACCGTGTAGTAGAGGGCAGGGGCGTTGTCGGTTGCGATCTTCAGCAGGCGTTGCAGCTTGCGACGATGGCAGTTCATGTAGATCAGCAGCACCGGGCCGTCCCGTCCTTCGCCGGTGAAGGTCGTCACGGCGATGGCCAAGCTCTCGCAGCGCCTTGGCTACTTTCAGCCCGTCGGGCGGCGAAATCATGCGAACGATGACATGGCCGAGCGTCAGAAAGCGTTCCAAGCGAATGCCGACCGCATTGCCAGCGGCGAATCCGCCGGCGTACGCCAACAGCAGGACTGGATTTTCGCCAATGCCGGTGATCACCTGCGAGATCGCGATCGTCCAGATCAACACCTCGAAAAAGCCGAGGCAGACCGACAGCCCCTGGCGGCCTTGTACAACCGAGATGGTTCGCAACGTGCCGATCGACACGTCAACAATTCGCGTGCAGAAAATGAGGAGGGCGACGACCCAAGCCGGTTGGTCGGCGAGGAAACGCATGTTGGGCTCAAACAGCAGGCGTTTTGGTGAGAGAGGGCGAAAGCGAGATTGTCGCGGACAGTCGCAAGCGCGCTAACTCCATTGACGGAATTCGCGGCAATAACGCACTTTTCGCCCCAATCGGCGAGCCGGCCTTCCTTGGTTCTCAGCCCATTTCGACCTACAATACAGGGTCGTTTGAGCCACTCAGGGAACCGTCATGAATCAGTCGATCGAGCTAACGCATTGGGCATGCCTGCCACGGGTGGAGCGATGTTGAGTAGCATTCATGACGACGTTGCGGTCGAGTCGCTGCGAAAACGCCTGGCGCTGGACCCCCATCGCGTGCGGCGGCTGCGGAACCGGCTCTGCAAGCTGCAAGGCTCTGATGAGGAGGCCTTGAGCGAGTTGCCGACCGCCGCGCGGAAGGCGTTCGCCGACGAAATCCTTCTGCATGAGTTGACGCTCGACCAGCGGTTCGATTCGCAGGTCGACGGCGCGTCGAAGCTGCTGTTTCGGACCAGCGATGACCTGCTGCTCGAGTCGGTGATCTTGCGCGTCGCTACCGGGCGGACCGCCTTGTGCATCTCTTCGCAGATTGGCTGTGCCGCAAATTGCGACTTTTGTGCAACCGGCAAGATGGGGATCGCCCGCAGTTTGTCGGCGCCACAGATTCTCGACCAGGTCGTGCAAGCGAACCAAATGTTGAAGCCGGAAGGCCGCAAGGTTCGCAACATCGTCTTCATGGGGATGGGAGAGCCGTTTCACAACGTCGCCGCCGTCAACGAGACGCTGTCGAAGTTGGTTTCGCCGCTTGGTTTTGATCAATCGCCGCGGCGGACGCTCGTTTCGACCGTGGGCTTGCCGGCGGCCATGGTCGAATTCGCTCGTAAGTTTCCCGGCGTCAATCTAGCGCTCAGTCTGCATAGTGCGATCCAATCGCGGCGAGAAGAGATCATTCCGTTGGCGGCCAAGTACGACCTGACAGAGTTGCGGGCCGCCCTGCAGCAGGTCGCCGAGATCAGTCAGCAGTCGATCATGATCGAGTATCTGATGCTCCGTGGTGTCAACGATGGGCCCCAGGATCGGGCCGCGCTGGCGGAGTACCTGCGAGGTCTGCCGGTGCATATCAACTTAATTCCCTACAACCGAGTTGAAGCGGCGCCTCACTTGGAGGGGACTGCGAAAGAAGAGCGGGAAGCGTTTGGCGCCGCGCTGCGGGCCGAAGGGTTTACCGTAACGATTCGCTATTCGTTGGGCGCCGACGTCGACGCTGCCTGCGGCCAACTGGTCCGGCGCGAGAATCGTCGGATCGCCGCCGCCGCCGCTCAATAACGGCTCGCCATTGCCGCTAGGCGGCGAATCTTGCCAATAGGAGACCAATTGATGTCATACACGTGGAAGTATCCGCTTTACGTTGTCGCTCATTCCGGCGGTTACGCGTCGATCGTCGATCCGCAGGACGAAACGCGCCAGTTGCTGGTCGTGCTGACCTCTGAGGAGAAGGCGCTCGGCTTCATGCAGCAGTTTGCGATTTTGGGGGCGCCGCGGCTGTTGAACAACGACCGGGAGTTCGCGTGGCTGTTGGAGAGCCTGCAGGAACCGGTGACGATGGTCTGCTTTGATCCCGATCCGCTGGAGAAGGATGTGAACGCCGCTTGGGCGACGACGGTCGAAACGCTGGTGAACGATTACCTGGACGTGGACTATTCCCCTTGGAATTATCCGGTTTGCCTATTGCGGCAAGAGACCGGCTATAGCTCGATCGCGGGAAAGGGCGCCGAGGGGAACTCGGTTGTGGTCCTCTGTCTGTTTACCGACAGCGAGTTGGCGGATGAGTATCTGATCAAGACCGGCGAAGCGGGACTGGTTGAGTCGCTGGAATCGATGGACGCGACGCGTGCGGTGATCGAATTGCTGCAGGACGAGATTGCCGCAGTAGCGGTTGATCCCGAGGTGCGTGAGACGGGGCGCGTCGCCAGCAATTGCATCAGCGTAGATACGTTATTGAGTAAGTATCTGATACGAGCCTAACGAGGTGCTGCCACATGCTTAGGCAGGCCTCTCGTTGTAAAGTGGAAATCTAAAATAATTGATAAAACGCGTTTCTGAAGGGCTTGGGAGAGATATTTTTCCCTTCGCGTGGTTAATTTTCGGTTTTGCGGGAGAATTTCGGGCATCCGCATGTCAATAAACGCCCAGTTTCTATGGCGTCAATTTCCTTCTTAACGCCTGTCTGCGGCTCAGTGTTTTCCGCAGCCAAGTTTTTGGGCAGTAATTAGCGCAAACTTCGCCCATTCTTCGGCGGCGCGCTCGCTGTGGCCAATGCTAGCACGCAAACAAACGGCAATCATCGATTCGTTCCTTTTGTCATGATGACGCTCGTTCGCTGGGCGCCCCGAGATTCAGCGAATGCCTGCCAAGTACGAGACCCGGTTTCACACGATTCCCCATCGTCGCTGAAACCGACGCGAATCCCAATCGCGAACCAGAAAGCACCAAGGGGCTGGAACAATGTGGAACAGAATGAAGAAGGTTACGCCGCAGACCTGGATTGCGGCCGCGTTGCTGTTGCTGTTGGCGTCGCCGATGTACGGAGACCGCGTTCTTCGTACGGTTCGCCGCATCTCGCTGCTGCATGAGTATCAACAAGCGTTGCCCGGATTGGTTGGGCAATACCAACTTGATGTCGATGAAGAGTATCACTGGTGCGATGGAAGCCAGGGCCGCATTCTGGTCTTCAGCCAAGTCGAAGGCGGCAGTCAACATCGCCACGTCGTTTTGACCGATCTAGACTATGTGTCAAAAGGCGCCTACCAACTTAACGTCGCGGGCAAGCTTGCCGGCGTTTCTTTGATTCCGCGAATTCACCCCGTCGTGGAGCTTGTTCTTCAAGATGGTCCGGACCACATCCGTTCGGTTCACTATCGCCTGACTCCGCACGGAGTCGAGGAAGCGTACCGCAAAGATTTCGCCGCTCCCGCCAATTTTGATCCCACCTACAGCGACGTCGCCACGGCGTCGTCCTCCCCCGATTTTTCCTCCTAGACCGATTCCCACCTTACGCAGACCTCCCGGAACAGAGATCCAAGAAAGAGGGTACGAACTATGAACGAAAACAAGAAGAGTCCGAACTGGATTACCACCTTGCTGGCCGCGATCGTGTTGGCCGCGCTCGCCTATCCGCTGTATGGCGACAACGCCTTGTGGATCGTCCGTCGCACTTGCATGGTCGAGGGTTATCAACGCCCGGATGGCCTGTGGCAACGCGATTACTCGCTGGTTGCGGAACGCGACGTTGTCTTGAAGGGTGGCGGTGAACGCAAAATGCTTCTCTTCGCGTCGGAAGAAGATCAGACGAAGCCGGTTGAAGCGACCAAACGCCACGTCGTCGTGCTGACTGACCACGCCTTTCATGAGTCGGCCAGCTACGAAGTTCAGTTCAGCGGACCGATCTTCCGCGCTACGGTCCTGCCGCACCGCGAACCGATCTTCGAAGTGGTTTGCCACGGCGAAGGCGGCGTCGGCCTGGTATGCCAACGCTTTCTGCTCGGTCGCCAAGGAGTGAAGAAGATCTTCCCCGAAGTTCGCGCTTCCAACGAAGCGATTACTTCGAATCTGACTTCGCTTCGACCTGGCGCGTAAGGGTCGCTCCCAAGTAGCTGGAGCCGGTGCGCGACGTCGAGGGCTCGCCGGTCAGGATCAGCGTATTGCGATTGATCGCCGTCCACTCAAAGCCGGTTAGACGTTTGTCGTCCGGCTTGGTGATCGTTAGCTTTTCACCGTTCGCCTGGTATACGCCGGCCATGTTCAGCTTCGGCCGAACCAGCTTGAACTTGTCATCGCGGGTCGCTTTGATGACGACCTGATGTTCGGCGCCGAGCGGCAACGTCATCAGCCACGTTCCTGCGAAGTCGATCGGTTCTTTCGGCTTCCAGGCGAGTGAGATCGCCGCTTCCCGTTTCTCCGCTTGATCACGCTTCGGCAGTTTGGGCTCGGCGTCGATTGCCGGTTTCTCCTGCTTGGCCTTAATATCGCGAATCGCGCCCGCGTTTTGGTCAACTCGCACGTCCAGCTTTTTGAGTATTCCGAGCACCTCGTTGATCACTGGCGGCCCTACCTTTTTCGCGTTGGCGCTCTTGATTGCGGCGCCATTCTCGTCAACTTGCCCGCCGAGAACTTCCAGCCGCTTCATCAACTCTTCGATCACCTCCGGCGGAACCTGGTGTGACTCGACATGCTTGATGGCGGCCAGGTTCTTTTCGACTTGCTGTCCCAGCTTGGATTGTCGCTCGAACAGTTCCGCCATTTCCTTCGGGCGAATCGCATTTTCCGTCGTTCGCTCGATCGCGACGCGGTGCTTGTCGGTTTGCGTTTCGATTTGTTCCAGGCGTGCCTCCAGGTGGCGGATCTTGGCGATCAGTCCATCGATCAAGCCTTCGCCCGGTTCTTCGGCGTGGGTTGGCGAGGTGAGCAAGAGCGTCGCGGCGCAAGCGAGTGCGAGCCAATAGCGAGACATGAGGCTGATCCTTCCAGGGGCTGGAGCGAAGAGGGGATAGAACTGCTATTTATCGTAGTCGGTCAACTCGTGGGGAGGAAACGCCGCCCGCAACGCGTTGAGCACGACCACCACATCGATCACCTCTTGCGAGATCGCCCCAGCGACCGGCGGCAGCCATCCAGCCGCGGCGATCAGCATCCCCAGCATGCTCATCGCGATCCCGCCGATGGCGCTTTGCAGGGCGATGCGGCGCATGCGGCGACCGATGTGCAGCAGTTTATCGACCGTTTCGAGCGAACTGTCGAGCACCACGACCGCCGCCGCTTCGGTAGTGACGTCGCTATTTTGGCCAAACGCCACGCCGACCGTGGCGGTCGCCAAGGCCGGAGCGTCATTGATGCCGTCACCTACAAACAGGGTGTCAGCGGCGGCGGTCTCGCGGCGAACCAACTCGAGCTTCTCTTCCGGCGTCTGATTGAAATGGACCTCGGTGATGCCGACCTGCTCGGCCAGGAACTTCGCTTCCGATTCTCGGTCGCCGGTGACCAGCATCAGCTTCTCGATATGATGCTGCGGGCCCAAGTGGTCGATGAACCTTTTCCCCTCCCGGCGCGGCGCATCGCGGAAAAAGTAAACCGCCGCCAACTTGCCGTCGACCAGGATGACGCATTCCAGCCCCCCTTGCTGCTCGGGCAAAGTGGCGCTGGGATCACGCTGCAGCAACAGCTTGCGGCTGGTGACCCAGACCTCGCGGCCATGCACGATGCCGCGCATCCCTTCGCCAGGTCGCTCGTTCACTTTGGCCACTTCGTAGGTCGCGATCTCCGCCGCTTCCGCCTCTTGCTGGATCGCCTCGGCGAGCGGGTGCTTGGAATATCGCTCTAGACTGGCAACCAGGGCCAACGTCTCCATCGCTTCCGCATCGTCGGCGTTCCACTGCTGGTAAATGCGCGGAGCGCCATAGGTTAGCGTTCCGGTCTTGTCGAAGATGACCGTACGGCAGCGATCGATTCCTTCCAGCGCCGCGGGGATGCGGACGATGATTCCCATCTGAGCCGCCAGCGAAATTGAGCCGATGATCGCCACCGGGATCGCGATCAGCAAAGGGCAGGGGGTAGCGACCACGATTACTGCCAAAAACCGGGTCGCATCGCCGCTGGCGTACCACGCGATCCCGGCGACCAGTAGGGCCAGCGGCGTGTAGAACGCGCCAAGTTGATCGGCCAGGCGGCGCATGCGGGGGCGCTGCTGCTCCGCCTTTTGCATCACTTCCATGATTTTCGCGTAGCGCGAGTCGATCGCCTGACGTTCGGCCTTAATGGTAAGCGCCCCGTCGCCATTGACCGCGCCCGACATGACGCTGACGCCGGGCGTTTTTGACATCATGTAGGGCTCGCCGGTCAGGTACGACTCGTCCATGACGCTATGCCCTGCGATGACGACGCCGTCGACTGGGCAGACTTCGTGCGGCAAGATCACCAGGACGTCGTCGATCTTGATGGCGTCGACGGCGACGTCTTCCAATTGGTCGCCGTTTTGGCGGTGGGCGACCGCAGGGAGTCGCTTGGCCAGCGCTTGCAAGACGGCCGAAGCCCGGCCGACAGCCAGCGACTCCAGCGCTTCGCCCCCCGAAAGCATCAGCACCACAATCGCCCCGGCCAGGTATTCTCCCAAAATTGCCGATGCGACGATCGAGATGCCAGCCAGCAGGTCGGCGCCAAACTCGAGGTGGATGACCTTATCAAGCAGTTCCAGGATCAGTGGGATGCCGCCCACCGCGAGCGTGATCCAGAGAGGCAGGTTAAATGTCGACGGCTCGGCGTGGACCGCAAAACGTAAGCACAAATGGAGGGCGATGCCAAGAATCGCCAGCACGGCGATTGCCCATTGTCGCCGCTGCCAAACCTGCTGCCAGAAGGATGTCGGTGGAGGGGACGCGTTCATGAATGCAGGTCTTGTCGCGGGCGTTTTTGGGGAAATGTCCGCTTTAGTCTAGCGAACTACCAAGGTTTGCGGCGGCGCTGGTCGCTATCGGGCGGGGGGAGAAAATACCCTCTTTTCGTTCGCATGCGCAGCATGATCCGCTAGAATGCGGGAGTGTCGCACCTTTTCTCCTCTATCCCAATCGTTGCGTCATGGTATACCGTTCGCTTCTTTGCTTGGCGATGTGGTCTTCGTTGTGTCTGGCAACACCGGCCTGGGCTGAAGATTCGCCGACCCGCTTCGCCCAGATGACGGCGCGAATTGACCAGCTGCTAGGCGAGCGACTACAGGCGGAAGGCGTTGAGCCGCCGCCGCTGGCTGACGATGGCGAGTTTCTCCGCCGCGCTTACCTTGATCTGAACGGCGCGATCCCGCCGGTCGCGATTACCCGCGACTACTTGGCCGATAGTTCACCCGACAAGCGGCGACAGCTGATTGATCGGTTGTTGGCGTCGCCGGCGTTCGCCTCGCACATGGCCAGTACTTGGCGCGAGGTGATCTTGAAGCCGACCGAAGATTTTCAGCAGCTTCAAAACCAATTCGCCCTGCAAGCCTGGCTGCGGGAGCAGTTTTCTGACAATGCCCGCTACGACCGCATCGTCGAGCAGTTCATCACCGCCAGTAATCAGCAAGATGGCCCGGTCTACTTTTACGACGCTCTCGATCTGAAGCCAGAGCAATTGGCGGCCGAGACGTCGCGGATCTTTTTGGGACTGCACATCCAATGCGCCGAGTGCCACGATCATCCGTTCGACTCTTGGAAGCAGCACGACTTTTGGGGCTATGCCGCTTTCTTCGCTCAGGTCGAGCGACAAAACGAAAACATGGGGCGGCTGTCGCTGCGCGATCGCAAGTCAGGCGAGGTGAAGATTCCTGAATCGGACGAGACGGTCTCGCCGCTCTATCCTGGCGGGGGTGCGCCGAGCGATCGCTTCGGCGGTTCGCGGCGGCAGAAGCTGGCGGTCTGGATGGTTGCCCGCGACAATCCCTACACCGCTCGGCGAGCGGTCAATTGGGCCTGGTCGCATTTGTTCGGACGGGGCTTGGTCGAGCCGGTCGACGATCTCTCGCCGATCAACCCGCCGAGCCATCCCGAGTTGATGGATGAGTTGACGACCTACTTCGTCGAGTCCGGTTTCGACCTGCGGCAATTGCTGCGGACGATTGCGCTCTCTGACGCTTACGCGCGTAGCAGTCAAAGCGTGGATGGTCAGCGGCCCGAGCTATTCGCCGGCATGGCGATCAAATCGTTGTCTCCAGAGCAACTGTACGACAGCGTGCTGCGGCTGGGGTTGGTCAAAGAAGATGTCGCCAATCCTATCGGGCCGGGCCAGTCATTCGATCAGTCGCAACAGCGGTTGCAGTTTGTCGCCCGGATGCGTACCGTGTCGCTCGATCGAACGGACTTTGAAACCGGGGCTCCGCAAGCGCTGGCGCTGATGAATGGCCCGCCAGTTTCGCTGGCGACCGCGCCGGCGACGAGCGGCTTTCTGAAGTCGCTCCAGGCGCCGTTCTTTAGCGATGAGCAGCGGGTCGAGCTGATCACGCTGGCCGCCTATTCGCGGCGACCGACCGAAGCGGAACGAAAGCGGTTTGGCGATTACCTGGCCGCCGCTTCCCCCAATGAAAAGAATGAAGCGCTTGGCGACTTGCTGTGGGCGGTCGCCGCCAGCGCCGAATTCATGCTGAATCACTAACAAGAGAATGACGATGGCCGGAATCGATCGCAGACGATTTCTACAGCAGGCGATGGTGGGCGCCGCAAGTTGTGCGTGGTTGCCGACGCTCGTGCAGGCCGCCGCGAAGCAGGCGAACAAACGGCGTTGCATCGTACTTTGGATGTCGGGCGGGCCGAGCCAGATGGATACCTTTGATCTGAAGCCGGGGCATGCCAACGGCGGCGAGTACAAAGAGATCGCAACCAGCGTCCCGGGATTGAAGATCAGCGAGCATCTGCCGCTGTTGGCCAAACAGGCCAATCGCCTGGCGATTGTGCGCGGCATGAGCACCAAGGAAGGGGACCATCAGCGCGGCGCCTATCTGATGCATACGGGCGAACGTCCCGGCGGTCCGCTACGCTATCCGGCGATTGGGGCGGCGCTCTCCAAAGCGTTGGGAGACCCGCAGGCCGACTTGCCGAACTTTGTCGCTGTGAATCCCAATTCGGCACTCAGCCAGGCGGCGATCAGCGGCGGGTTTCTGGGGTCAAAATATGCGGCGACCACCGTTGGTCAACGAGCGACCTATGGACCGCCGGCTGCGGATGGCGAGCCGGCCGGGCCGGTTGATCTGGGCGTCGACTATCTGACGCTGCCCGGCGAGGTCTCGCCGGAACGCGCCGATGCACGGATGAAATTATGGCGGGGACAGCAAGAGGCGTTTCTCGCCGAGCGCGATGCGGCGGCGCCCAAGTCGCACGATACCGTCTTTCGCCGCGCGGTACGGATGATGAATCCGGAAGCGGCGGACGCCTTTGATCTGCACCAAGAGGAAGACGCGGTGCGTGCCTCGTATGGGAACGGGCGTTTCGGCCAAGGCTGTTTGATTGCCCGGCGACTGATCGAGCGAGGAGTGCCCTTTGTCGAAGTGACGCATGGTGGAGATGGGCTGGGTTGGGATACGCATCAAGCCAACTTCGCCGGCGTGAAACGCTTGTCGGAAGAGCTTGATCAAGGTTGGTCGACGTTGATGCGTGAGCTAGGCGAGCGAGGCCTGCTCGAGTCGACGACGATTCTGTGGATGGGCGAGTTCGGCCGTACGCCGGTGATCAACGGCAACGCGGGACGCGATCACTTTCCCGACGCGTGGAGCTGCGTCTTGGCCGGAGGCGGCATCGCCGGCGGTCAAGCTTACGGCGCGACCAGCGACGGAGGCGAAGAGGTGGTTGACGGCAAGACCGATGTGACCGAGCTGATCGCCACGTTGTGTGCCGCGGTTGGCGTCGACCCGGCGACCGAGAATATCTCGCCGCTGGCGCGACCGATCAAGATCAGCGAGGGGGCGCCGATCCGTGCTTTACTTTCGTAGGCAACTTGGTTGCGTTCTGCTGACGCTTATCGCGCTGGGCGGTTGTCGGCCCAGCCTGCCGCATGATCTGCCGCCGCCAGCCAATACGACGATTCCGCAGATCGAGCCAGAACAGGAAGAAGCGGCGGTCGTCGAGCCTATGCCCGACGAAACTCCGGTCGTGGCCGAGATGCCAGCAGAACCAGTTGAGGAGACGCCGCCCGCCAAACCTCTTCAGCCGCAAAAACTGTTGGTGATGGCCGATCGACAACCGCTGTTGTTGGACGTCTATCTGTGGATCGATGGGCGTCCGTTTGAGGAAGCGCTCGAGGTTCTGACGGAGAAGGTGCTCGCCATGGCCGACACCGATGGAGACGGCGTCGCGACCTGGGAAGAATTGGCTGATAATCCGAGCTTCAACCGAGGGCAGTTCGGCAGTCTCTCTTTCTCCAATCCGATGGAGCGGGCCCGGCTGATCAAGTTGTATGACGTCAATCGCAACGGTTGGGTCGACGCCGAAGAGACGCCGCGGCTGTTGACGCGCAACCGGGGCAAAGCCCGCGAGTTCTCGGTCGATCCCCGCGCTCACGCTTCTTTTCGGCATAGTCGCGAAACTTCCAACACGCTCCAGGTTCTTGATCGCAATGGCGACATGCGACTGTCGGCTGACGAGATCGCTGCAGCGACCGAACTGCTCGAGGCTCGCGACGCCGATGCCGATGGGATCGTCTCGGCCGCCGAACTGGCTCCGCCCCGAAATGCAATGATGGGGATGTCTGGCGCCGACGATTGGCGCGGCGAGCAAGGGGCGTTCGTCCTGGATGAGAATACGTCGTGGCCGAATGTATTGCGGTCGATCGAGACGATCTACAACTTTGGTTCGTCAGTCGAAGTGGCGATCGTCTTTGGCGAGGACTCACCGTTGGCGATGGTCGACGAAGATCAGGATGGTTATCTCGAGTATCGCGAGATCGAGCGGATTGCCGATTTGCCGCCGAGTGCGACGATCGAGATTCGTTACGGCGCCCGGCGGGAAGGGGAGGCGTTCTACAAGGTCTCTCTCGTTGATGGCGCGCAGTGCGAACTGCAGGGGACCGAGTTCGTGGAGAGTCGCGCCCTGGTCGACGGAACCGGGCGACTGGTGATTCATGCGGTTGACGATATTGAGGTCGCTACCGAAGTAGCGGATGGCGGTGAGGAATCGACGCTTGCCGGAATGCGGGCCAGGAATGCGCTCTCGCTGAACGATCGCGACAAGAACAACTATCTCGACGAAGAAGAGTTCCCACCGAATCTGGCCCAGCAGCTGACCTTTGCGATGGTCGACTCGGATGAAGATGGTCAGGTGACGCTGGCCGAACTGCAAACGGCGCTGACCAACATCGACTTGGTGAAGGCTTGCCAGATTCGGGTGCAGCGAACCGCCGTGATTGATCCGTTGTTCGCCGCACTCGATCAAAACGGCGATGGCCGGCTGGCGGTGCGGGAATTACGGGGGGCGAGTCAGCGGCTGGCTCAACTCGACCAGAATGGGGACAGCCGGGTCGGTTTTGACGAATTCCCCGCGTTTGGCGGATTGGTTGTCTATCGGGGGGGAGAGCGAGACGGCTCGACGATGCCGGCCCGCGTCGCCCAGGCGTCGGTTGAGGGGCGACCGGATTGGCATCAGGGGATGGACTTCAACGGGGATGGTGACGTTAGTTGGGCCGAGTTTTTAGGGAATCAGGGGCAATTTGAGCGGCTTGACCGGGATGGGGACGGGCTGCTGTCGGTGGTTGAAGTGGCGACTGAGTCGATCTAAACTTTGCTACCTTGGGAAGATGCCGCCGAGCGGCGTTTGCTCACGAGTTCTTAATAAAACATTCTTTGAGGCTTTACGACTTCTTATCGTATTCCACAAGCATTAGTGATTGCTGCACCTTGGGTTTCGTCAAAGTTGCGGAGAACGTTTTTAACGCTTGTTCACGGCTTCTTAATCTAATCTTAACTTTTTTGCGTCATGATAGCGGGTCGCTTCTGGGCGTCCGCCACAGGTGGAGAGACCCCAGGGGATTTTAGAATTGTGACATTTATCAGAGGGAAGCACCCACAATGAACCGTTCCCGGAACATCTTCATGGTCGCCGCTTTGGCGTTGGCCGCCCCGCTTGCCGCCTCGGCGCAAGTCCAAGTCGACCCTGCCTTGCCGTCTTACAAGCCGGTTCAAGGCGTCAACGGAAACATCAGCAGCATGGGTTCCGACACCATGAACAACCTGATGACTCTGTGGGCTGAAGGTTTTCAGAAGTTCTACCCAGGCGTGACGATCGAAATTGAAGGCAAGGGTTCGTCGACCGCTCCGGCCGCACTGACCAAGGGGACCGCGACGTTCGGCCCGATGAGCCGCCCGATGAAAGCGGACGAAATCGACGCCTTTGAAAAGAAGTTTGGCTACAAACCGACCCAGCTCGGCACGTCGATCGACATGCTGGCGGTCTTCGTTCACAAAGACAACCCGATCAAGGGGCTGTCGCTGCAGCAACTCGATGACATGTTTAGCAGCACGCGCAAGAGCGGCGGCGAAGACATCGCCACTTGGGGCCAGCTGGATCTGCAGGGCGCCTGGGCCAACCGTGCGATCAGCCTGTATGGTCGCAACTCGGCTTCCGGCACCTACGGTTATTTCAAAGCAAACGCCTTGGCGAAGGGTGACTACAAGACCTCGGTCAAAGAGCAGCCGGGCAGCTCGGCCGTGATCCAGGGCGTCGCCAACGACGTCGCCGGCATCGGCTACAGCGGCATCGGTTATAGGACCGCCGCCGTCCGCGTCGTGCCGCTGTCGAAGTCGGGCGACGAGTACGTTGAGCCGTCGCTGGAAACGGTCAGCAGCTACCCGCTGTCGCGTTTTCTCTACCTGAGCGTCAACCACAAACCGGGCACGAAGCTTGATCCGCTCCGCTTGGAGTTCATTAAGTACATCTTCAGCAAAGAAGGTCAGGAAGCGGTCGTCAAAGACGGTTACCTGCCGCTCAACGCGAAGGTCGCCCAACGGCAGCTCGACTTGATCTTGAAAGCGAACTAGTCGCCGCCATTCGCGAAGGTTATCGCCGCGTCGCCGCTTCGTTTGGAAGTGGCGGCGCGTTTTTCTCTTTCCAGCGTCTCGACCATCTCGAGACTCCCGCCGGACTAGCCCAGCCCCATGTCGCAAGACGAAAAGAGTTTCTCCGGCCGCCGTCGACGTATGAAAACGCGATGGACGGTCGCCGTCGCCGACGTGCTGTCGGAATTTGTGATCACGGTGGGCGGCATCGGGACGATCGTCGCCGTGATGGCGGTCTTCGTCGTGTTGGTCGCTCGGGTCGCGCCGCTCGGCTTGCCGGCCTCGATCTCGGACGAAGTCACTCGCGAGACCCACTGGGGATCGGCCAAACCGGTCCATCTGGCGGTCGACGAGTACCGCACGATTGGTTGGGTCTTGTTCGACGATGGTCGACTTGAGACGTTCCGCGTCGACAATGGCGAGAAGCTCGCCGAAACGCAGCTCTTTGCCGACAAGCAACTCTCGGCGATTTCGACTTCCGTTGGCCGCGGCGGCGTGTTGCTCGGCTTTCTCGACGGTACCATTCAATTCGCCAGCGTCGACTTCAAGACCTCGTTTATCGACGTTGTCGACGCCCCAGAAGAATTTCAGGGGATGAAGCCTGGCGAGCGCGCCACCTTCAAGCCCAGCGACAACGAGACCGGCGTCATCGAACTGACGTCGCAAGGTCAGTACCGTCTGCAACTGCTTACCACCAACGCCATGGAGCCGCTGCAGGTTTCCGACAAGGCGATCTTGCTGCTAGATCATGTGCCGGAACCGGGCGGTGGCGGCAACGCCGTTAGTCTCTCGAAAGAAGATCGCAAGTACGTCGCCTACTCGGCTGACGGCAAGCTGCGATATGGCATCGTCGCGGAAGAGGAAGACTTCCTTACCGGCGACGTCACGCTGAACAATGAAACGATCGAACTCGATATCGCCGATATCCAGGGAGAACGCCCCAACTTCCTGTTGCAAACGGCTCGCGGTAACGACGTCTTCCTGGCCTGGAAATCGGGCCAGATGGTACGCCTGGTCCGTCAGAACGCCGAGGATGGTTCGGGCTTTGTGCTTTCGCCGGTCGAGAAGGTCGACCTGTTGCCCGACACCGACGCCGAGCTGACCGTCTGCGACTTCATCCTGGGGCGCGAGACCGTCTTTGTCGGCGATAGCGATGGAGGAGCGAGCGGCTGGTTTTTGGTTCGCACCGCCGAGACCGACGATCCCCAGTTGCAAGAGCGCAAGACCGGCGATGGTTTTACGTTGGTACGCGTGCATGAGTTAGAGTCGGCTCCGGGCGAAAAGATCGTTTCGATGCGGGCCTCCGAACGAAGCCGCATGCTGGCGGTCGGTTATGAATCGGGGCGGTTTCGCGTCTATCAAATGACGACCGAACTGTTGGTGCTCGATCGCCATCTCCCTGGCGACGTGCCGGTCGTCAGCGCGATGATCACGCCGAAGGATGACGGCCTGTTGGTCGAGTCGGAAAACGGTTTGTCGCTGTGGAACTTCGACCCTCGCCATCCCGAGATCAGCATCGCCACGGCGATCTTGCCGGTTTGGTATGAAGGCTATCCGCAACCACGGCAGATCTGGCAAAGCTCGTCGGCCGGCGTTGAACCGGAAATGAAGCTGGGCCTCTACCCGCTGATCTCCGGCACGCTGAAGGCGACCTTCTACTCGATGTTGTTCGGGGCGCCGATCGCCCTGTTGGCGGCGATCTACACCAGCGAGTTCACCACGTACAAAGTTCGGACGTTCGTCAAACCGACGGTCGAGATGATGGCCAGCCTGCCGAGCGTGGTGCTCGGGTTCTTGGCGGCGATCGTCTTCGCCCCGGTGGTCGAATCGTTCTTGCCCTTCTTTTTGACGACGATCGTCGCGGTTCCGCTGACCTTCATCACAGCGGCGATGCTGTGGCAGCTGATGCCGCGGCGGATTGGCTTGATTTTGGAAGATTGGCGACTCTGGTTCATGGTGCCGGTCCTGTTCCTGGGGTTGTTTGTGTCGTTCCAACTGGCGCCGTGGGTCGACCATCTCGCCTTTGAAGGTAACGTCAAATCGTGGCTCAATGGAGATGGCAACGGCGTCGTCGGTTGGGTGATGCTCATGATTCCGCTCGGCGGTTTGGGGGCGTTCTTCCTCAATGGCATGGTGATCAATCCTTATCTGCGGGCTCACGCGGTGAAGTGGAGTCGCCCGCAGTTTGCGCTGATGAGCTTCGCCAAGTTTGCCGCGCTAGTGTTGATGACCTTCCTGGTGGCGTGGGGCGTATCTTCGCTGCTGTACTGGGCGCCGACCTGGTTTGGCGCTCTGCCGTGGGATCCGCGGGGGACGTTCGTCGACAGCTATGCTCAGCGAAACTCGTTTGTCGTTGGGTTCGTGATGGGCTTCGCGGTGATTCCGATTATTTACACGATCGCGGACGATGCGTTGGCCACCGTGCCAAAGCATCTGCGTTCCGCTTCGCTTGGCTGCGGCGCGACGCCGTGGCAGACGACCGTGCGTGTGGTGATTCCGACCGCGATGAGCGGGCTCTTTTCGGCCTTGATGATTGGCCTGGGCCGCGTCGTCGGCGAGACGATGATCGTGCTGATGGCCGGGGGCAATACGCCGGTGACCGATTGGAACATCTTCAGCGGGTTCCGCACGCTCAGTGCGACCATCGCGATCGAACTGCCGGAGGCGGTCGAGAACAGCACGCACTTCCGGATGTTGTTTGCGGCGGCCCTGGTGCTGTTCGTCATCACCTTTTTGATCAATACCGCGGCCGAAATCGTGCGGCTGCGTTTCCGTAAACGAGCGTACCAACTATGACCTCGCCGAAGAAGAAAAAGCCGGCGTCGCCGCGCGAGAAACGGGGGCACGTCTCGAAGCCGGGGCTTTCGCTGCTGGCCCAGGGAGAGCCGATGGTCTGGTTGACCGGCGGTTCGCTGGCGCTTTGCTTGCTGATGATCTTTGGCCTGCTGTCGCTGGTCGTTTACAACGGCATGCGGACCTTCTGGCCGGGGCGGTTGTACCAGGTCGAAACGGTCGATGGCGCCGTCTATTTGGGAGAAGCGGCCGGCGTCGAAAAGTTTGATCTGACCGAACAGCTGATCAACTCGTTTCCCCCGGAGCTGAAAAAGGCTCGCGAGCTCGCGCTGCAAAAGTTTGAAGAAGCGGGCAGCGTACCGGTCGAAGTTGAGCGGCGGCAATACCGTACCGGCAACTTCGACATCATCTCCAACTTCGACCGTGAAGGGACGCATTACCACACGGTCAACGAGTTCGAGATGGTTCAGCCCGAGGCGGAACTGCCGGAATGGGCGATGGTGATCGAGCGTCTGTCGTGGGGGCGTTTCTACGGCATGCCGGTCGAGTTCAAGCTGAGTCATCAGCGTCCGATCTCGGCGGACGAAGAGCAGTTGGAAGAGATCGTCCAACTGATTCAAGCCAACATGTATCGCATCAGCGACGCCGATCAATCGGCGCAGCTGAAAGAGGCGCTTTCCCCGGTCGAGCAGGAGCTGGCCAAGGTTCAAGCGGCCAATATCGACGCGTTCATCGCTGAGAAAAAGTCGCTGGAAGGGGAACTGCGGGCCCAGGGGAAAACCGGCCCCGAGAAACCGCTGGCCGACGTCAACTCGGCCGAAGAGAATATTGTCGGCATCGTGCAAGCGTCGGTCGGTCCCGAGGCGGCGTGGGAGAAATACAACGAGTTTCATGACGAAGTGATCAGCCGATCGCATCGCCGCAAAGAGATCGAAGAGTTTGAGGTTGGCGAGGTCAACGGCGAAGAAGAGACCGCCCGGTTGTCGCTGCGGGACGAGGAGATCGCCCACCCCGGCGTCTTTGTCGTCGAACTGGCGAACGAACTGTCGCGGCTGCAGGGACAAGTCGCCACGCTCGAAGAGATCGGCGAGAAGAACAAAGCGATCTTGAAGCAGATCGAGAAACGCTCGGGCGCCGATTCGCCGTTGGCCAAGTTCGCCGCCGAGATCGTTCAAGGACTGGCGTCCGATCTGGCCGATCAGCAAGCCGAGCCAAAAAAACGAATCGCGGAAATCGAAGGGGTCGTCGCCGACATGCCTCCCTCGACGCAGGCGGCCGTCGACAACTTCCTGAAGATCCGCAAAGAGTCGACCGAACGAACGGTCGCCTTGCAGCAAAAGATCCGCCAGCTGAACGAAGAGAACGATCGCTACGTGCTGCACATGCAGACCGCGCAGGAGATCGACAAAGACATTCCGCTGGCCGAGATCGTACGGGCCTTTCCCGCCAACCGGTTGAGCCTGTCCGGGCAGATGGGCGTTTACCTGTCGCGGTGGGGCGAGTTTCTGATGGACGACCCGCGAGAAGCGAACTCGGAAGGGGGCGTCTTTCCGGCGATCTGGGGGACGGTCGCGATGACGATGATCATGTCGATCATCGTGGTGCCGTTCGGCGTGTTGGCGGCGCTCTACTTGCGCGAGTTCGCCAAGCCCGGCCCGATCGTCAGCGCGATTCGAATCAGCATCAACAACTTGGCCGGGGTGCCGAGCATCGTCTTTGGCGTGTTTGGTTTCGCCTTTTTGATCGGCAACGTCGGACGTTATATCGACGGCGGCCCAGAGAACGCCGACTTGCCGGTGATGTCCTCGTCGCGGTGGTACTTGCTGCTGGGCGTGTTGGCGGCGACCGCGTGCGGCGCGTTTATGATGTCGATGTACGCTGTCGGCAATCGCCGGCAGTTGACCGGCGGCCGCAACATGTGGCTCGGTAAGATCGCGCTGCTGCTGTGGATTGCGGCGACCGGCGCTTTCGTCACGGCGCTGGCGACGACGCCGGAGTTCAACGGCTTCTTCACCTCGCATCTGCCCAACCCGGTGTTCGGCAAAGGCTGTCTGGCGTGGGCCAGCATTACGCTGGCGCTGTTGACCTTGCCGGTGGTGATTGTCGCGACCGAAGAGGCGTTGGCGGCGGTGCCGAACTCGCTGCGTGAAGGTTCGTACGGCTGTGGCGCCAGCAAGTGGCAGACGATCTGGCGGATTGTGCTGCCCCATGCGTTGCCGGGGATTATGACCGGCATGATCTTGGCGATGGCCCGCGGCGCCGGCGAAGTGGCGCCGCTGATGTTGGTCGGCGTGTTGAAACTGGCTCCCGAGTTGCCGATCGACCTTTCGCCGCCGTTTTTGCATTTTGATCGCAGCTTTATGCATCTTGGTTTTCACATCTACGATTTAGGTTTTCAAAGCCAAAACAGCGAAGCGGCCAAGCCGATGGTTTACACCACGACTTTGTTGTTGATCGCCGTGATCGCCCTGTTGAACCTGTCGGCGATCTGGCTTCGCGCTCGCTTGCGGCGGCGATTCCAGCCGGGACAGTTTTAGTCCTCCGTGCGGAGATCATGCAGTACAATGTCGACGCAACGCGAAATTGAGAAAATTCCTCAGACGAGAAACAGCGTGAACGAGATAACGTCTCCACAACAACCGGGCGAAGAGCGACAGAATCGTCTGGAAATGATCGCTCAAGGGCACGAGTTCGATTCGGTCATTCACGATTCGGTGAAGCGCGAAGAGTGCGTGCTGGAGATCAAGAATTTCAATCTGTGGTATGGCGAAAAGCAGGCGCTGTTTAACGTCAACATGCCGGTCCCCAAGGGGCAGGTTACCGCGCTGGTTGGTCCATCGGGGTGCGGCAAGTCGACCTTGCTCCGCTGCGTCAATCGGATGAACGATCTGATCGACACGGTTCGCATTCAGGGGGACATCGTCCTGAACGGCGATTCGATCTGCGACGCCGGCGTCGATGTGATCGAACTGCGCAAACGAATGGGCATGGTGTTCCAAAAGCCGAACCCGTTCCCGATGAGCATTTTTGAAAACGTCGTCTATCCGTTGCGGATCGACGGCGAACGAAACCGCGGCGTGTTGGAAGGGGTGTGCGAGCACAGCCTCAAAGGCGCCGCGATCTGGGACGAAGTGAAAGACCGTTTGCACGAGAGCGGGCTGAGCCTGTCCGGCGGACAGCAGCAGCGGCTCTGCATCGCGCGAGCGATCGCCAGCGAGCCGGAAGTGTTGCTGCTGGACGAACCTTGCTCGGCTCTCGACCCGATTGCGACCAGCAAGATCGAAGACCTGATTCGCGAGCTTCGCGGCGAGTACTCGATCTTGATCGTGACCCACAACATGCAGCAAGCGTCGCGGATCAGCGACTACACTGCGTTCATGTACTTGGGACGACTGGTTGAGTTTGGTCCGACCGTCGACATCTTCACCAATCCCAAATTGACCGAAACGAACGCTTATGTCACGGGACGCTTCGGATAGTCGAGCGTCCGCCGCAACAAGTTCTTCGTCTGTTTCCTTTCACACCACCATCAGGGGAAAGCGATGTCTCGAATTATTGGCGCCTTGGTTTGTTTCACGTTGATCGTAGTCGCCTGCGATCTGGCCGCCGCCGACGAGCGACGTGAACCGAAGCACGACAAGTTCGCCGTCGACTTCTGGAACTACTTGGACGGGAAGTACGACAAGTGGGATACGGTTGCTGAATTGCCCAGCTCGGTTCCCGCTCCGCAAGTTTCCGGCGACGCAAAGACCTACGCTAATCCGGCCGCGCTGAAGAACCTGCAAGAGCCGGGCTACGGTTCGATCTTCGTCGTCGAGCATCTGCAGGATGACAAGGTCATCGGTCTGACCGCTTGCTTCCGGGCCAAAGCAGGGATCGACTCGAAACAGAACGACTGGTACTGGCTCTACTATCTGCCGAGCGGCGACGTGGTGAAAACGTCGGCCGACAAAGCGGCGTTCGACAAGCCGGGCTACGTCACCTTTGAAGAGGACGGCCGCCTCTGGGTGTTCGACCTGACCAACAAGAACCTGACCGACTTTCTGAAAATCGGCGAGTTGACCAAGCAGGTGATTCGCCCCGGCGTTGGCCCCTCGGGCATGACGCTGAAGTCGGATGAGACCGAAACGATTCTCGGCTACCTGGCCGCCAAGCCCGGCTTTTTGACGGCGATCGAAGATGGCCGCGTCTGGGTGTTGAAAGAAGGAAGCGACGCGGCGAAAGAGTTTGTCGCCGCCGGCGAACCGGCCAAGCAGGTGATCCGGCCGGGCGCTGGTCCGCTGGGCGTTACGCTGAAGTCGGATGACGCCGCCACGATCGCCGCCTATCGCTATGCTAAGCCAGGCTATCACGCGTCGGTCGACGCCGATGGCCGCGTGTGGGTCTTTCCGGAAGCGAGCCAGGCCTGGTCGGAGTTCGTCGCCCAAGGCGAACCGGCCGCGCACGTCACCAAGATTGGCGTCGGCCCGAACCGCGAAACGCTGAAGACCCGCGACGCCGGCGTGATCGAAGCCTATCTGGTCGCTCAGCCAGGCTACGTCACCCAAATCGCCGATGGCCGCTTGTGGGTGATCCGGGCCGATTCGGACGACCTGAAAGAGTTCACCGCCAACGGCGAGTTGGGCAAACACGTCACCAAGATCGGCGCTGGGCCGATGGGGATGACGATCAAGAGCTCGGACGCCGAGACGATCGACTCGTACATGCGAAACTTCCGCTAGTTTGCGGAACGTACAGGCGGATACGTTGTCGTCGCAAGCAAGGATTGAAGTGCAATGTCGGTTCATTTTGAAAAGCAGCTTGATAAGTTGCGTCGTCAGCTGGTAACGCTGGGCGCAATGGTTGAAGAGCACGTCACGTTGGCGATCCGGGCTGCCGAAATCCAGGACCGAGAGATCGCCCAGGAAGCGATCGATCGCGACGAAGACGTCGATGCCATGCAACTGGCGATCTCGGAAGAGTCGTTGCATACGGTGGCGCTGTTTCAGCCGGTCGCCTCGGACTTGCGGTTCATCATTACCGTGCAGACGGTGATCAACGAGCTGGAACGCATCGGCGATCATGCCCATGACATCGGCCAAGGGGTGATTCGGTTGCTCGATTCGGGCGCCCATTTTGATCTTCCTCCCCTCTTGCAGCAGTCGAAGGACGCGTCGATCGAGATGCTGCGTCAAAGCCTCGATGCGCTGCTCGATCGCGACGCTTCCAAAGCCCGCGGCGTGATCGCCTCGGACGACAAGGTCGACGAGCTGCATCGCGGCATGTACGACTGGTTCAAAAATGGGGCGCGGCGGCGTCCTGACGATCTCGACTGGATGATGGAGATGCTGACGATCTCGCGGCATGTCGAACGCATCGCCGATCATGCGACCAACATGGCCGAGTCGGTGGTTTATCTGGTCGAAGGCGAACTGGTGCGGCGCGGTAGTCATGCTTCGTAGCTTCGCTGTGCGGCTGCGGCGTATTCATTCCTCGTACTCCATTGGGCCATGAACAACCGGCTTGTGCTCATTATCGGCCGTCAGGGAAGGCTTAGCGCCGCCCTGGCTGATAACTTGCGACAATCAGGTTGCGAGGTGCGCACGGCGCTTGATTCTGAGGACGGGCTCGAGCAGGCGATCTCTCATTCGCCCGATATCGTCTTGGTCGGGCATCAATCGCCCGAGTCGTTCGAGATGTGTCGCCGCATCAGCAGTCGGATGCGGCCAGAGCAATTGCCTGCCTTTCTGGTTACCCCCGGCGTCGGTACCGCCGCCGCCGAAGACGAAGAGCCGGAGTCGATCGACTCGCTCTTGGCCGAGACGCTCGCCCTCGATCTGCTGGCCCAAGGGGTCAGAACGCTGCTCAGCCGGGCTCGTCAGGCGGGGCAAGACGATATCGTGCTTGAGCATCATGGTCTCCGCTTGGATCGTACCCGGTACACGGCCGAACTGAAGGGCGAGTCGATCGGCGCCACGCCGACCGAGTTTCGCCTGCTCTGGACGTTGATGGCCAAGCCGGGACATGTCTTTTCTCGGCCTGAGCTGTTCGAGGCCTGTCACGCCGAGCACGAAGGGGAGCCCTCAGCTCAGTCGCGGGCGATCGACGTCCATGTGAAGACGATCCGCCGGAAGCTCGCGGAACAAGGAATTCTTATAGAGACCATTCGGGGGGTCGGCTATCGGTTTCGCGAGCCAGTTTGGGGCGTTGCTCCCTTTGAGTAAAGTCTTCGGCGTCGTAAGTCGTTGTATAATAATGGATTGTCGCTCCTTTGGAGTTATTGAAGAGTTTGTTCGAAAGTCCTAAGCTTGCGCCAAAGCGCAGAATCTGTGGGTGGTCTGTTTTTTAGCCAGATGGGTAGGTTGCGTCGGGTCTTAACTTAGTGACAATAAGTTCCTGCGATCTTTCCTAACTTCACGAGCAAAGAATCCTTGATTCCCAGTTCGCGAGGGATCGAAGTCGCTAGCTCTGCTATCATAGGGCCTGCGATGGACGGAAAACCTGGCGTCAACGATGACTCCAGTGTGTGTGAAACGGATTTCCACTGCCGCGGATTTTACGCTTCGCCACGACGGTATCAGGAGGGACGAAGTTCGACATGGTAGTTTGGAAATTGGCTGGTATGACTTTAGCCCAAAAACGAGATGAGCTTCGCCAGGATCAAGGGACTCGCTTTGTCGATCCCGAAGTCTTTTGCGAGCTGGCGGTGTCGAGCCGCAAACTAGTACGCAGCGACGTTAGCGCCGCTTCGGTCAAAGGGCTCTATAGCCCCGACGACAATGTTTATTACTTTGTCGAGGAAGAACGCCTCGACAACTTTCGTACCGCACGAGTGAACGAAAGCGAGCCGCTGCAGTTCGCCTAGAGCGGACTGCGACTGCCCCTTGCTGCATCGCTTATCGCATCTGCGTTCGCTGATGAAAGCGATCGCCCTTACGTTCTCATCATTAGAGCGTTTTTCTGATAGCTGTAGCGTTTCTGGCGTTGGTGAGGCAAGCTGGTCAACGCCGACCAGCGCGGCCGCAACCAGCCAGAACGCTAAAGATTGAAGAAAACCGCTCTAAACTCTGCAAAGCCGCATCGGAATTGAATTTCCCGACGCGGCTTTTCGTTTGCGCACCCTCGTAAAAGGGAAAAGCGGAAAGCGGATTTGGGGCCCGCCGGACTGGACCGCCGTTTTCGATTTTTTTTGACGCTGGCCGCAGACTGGACCAAGCTCGATTTTCGCGGCGGTCGCGGAAGTGGACTGGACCGCTCAATTCGTTTTTTTCTTCGGTAGGGTGCGTCGCGACGCACCATGAACCTGCCAAGGCGATGGATGCTTGCTTCGCGTGGCAACGCAAACTCTTATCGCCATTGCGTTTCCACGCGATGATGACGTCTGGCGAACAAGCAGGTTCTCGGTGCGTCTCGACGCACCCTAGCTTTGCTACGATTGCAGGGAAAACTGGACTGGACCGCGTTCATTTTTTGGTGCTCGTAGTGGACTGGACCGCGACGTTTTTTTCTGAGAGCCCGTTTTCGGCCTGATTTTGGCGATCGGCGCGCACTGGTATCGCAATCACCGGTTGGGGTGACGCTTTCGGGATCGGTCAAGGCAGGCCCGTTCGCGGTGGCGTGTCGCCATCGCGATAGGCTTTGGCGGCCAACCCTCAACCCATTCCTGCGGCAGGGGAGTGTTGGCCGGTAGGCAAGAATCACGATGCGTCTCCACGCACCGGCGATCACCCAGCGAACTGGAAATCGCACGTGGTCTCCGACCACGGAATGCCTGTACGAATTTATACAAAAAATCGGAACGGAAAAGCAAGAGAAATCGGCCCCAATTCCAGGCTGCCGCCCGGGCTAACAATTCGACATTCGAGCTTCGACATTCGTCATTTACCCCGCCGCCAAGTCTCCCTCGCCGCGCTTTCGCGTCACGGCGAGGGATCCAATTCAGCGGCGGCCCACGCCGATTACGGATTGTCCGCTTCGGCGTCGCTTTCGTCGAAGTGGGCTTCCGGAGCGTGCGAGCCGCGAGGGATGCGGACGTCATCGACCAGCTGCTGGATTTCCTCCGGCGGGGCCGGGGTCAGGCGACTGACGACCAGCGTCACGATAAAGTTCAGCCCGCAGCCGACCGCGCCGATCGACTCGGGCGAGATGCCCCCTTCGGTCCAGCCTGGCAAGATCGGCGTGATCAGCGGTTCGCTGAACAGGAACGGCAGGATGACGTTCGCCTTGCAGGCCAGGATATAGCCGCCGGTGAACAAGATCCCGACCACCATGCCGCAGATCGCCCCTTCGCGGTTGGTCCGGCGATCGAAGATTCCCAGGAAGATGATCGGGAAGAAGCTGGCCGCCGCCAAACCAAAGGCGAACGCCACGACCTCGCCGATGAAGCCAGGCTTGATAATCCCGAAGTAACCGGCCACCACGATCGCCGCCAAAATCATGATCCGGGCGACTGTCAGTCGCTTCGCTTCCGACGCTTCCGGATCGATGAAGTGGATGTACAAGTCGTGGGCGATCGAGCTTGAAATCACCAACAGCAAACCGGCCGCCGTGCTCAACGCCGCCGCCAGACCGCCGGTGGCGACGATCGCTACAATCCAGCCTGGCAGCCCGGCCACTTCCGGAGTCGCCAATACCAGGATGTCTTTGTCGATGGTCGCTTCGGCGTAGTCCTTGCCATCTTTCTGCAACGAGATCTTGCCATCGCCATCCTTGTCGTCAAACACAATCAGGTTGGTCAATTGCCAGGTATTGATCCAGTGGATCGGCTTTTCGGTTCCATCTTCGCCGACCGCCGCCAGGTGATAGATCTTCTGGCCGGTCTTGTTCCCTTCCTCGTTTTCGACTTCTTCGATGCTCGCCACCTTGGCGCCGTTAAGCGTGCTTAGGAGGTTGTAGCGAGCGAACATCGCCATCGTCGGCGCCGCCGTGTAAAGCAGCGAGATAAACAACAACGCCCAGCCGGCGCTGTAGCGGGCTGCCCGGACGTTGGCGACGGTGTAGAACCGCACAATCACGTGCGGCAGACCGGCGGTACCGGCCATCAAGGCGAACATCGTCAGAAAGACGTTCAGCTGCGATCGGTTGGTGAACGGCTCGGTGTAGGGCTTAAAGCCAAGCTCCGTATGCAGGGCGTCGACCCGCTCATGAACGTCGCCGGTCGCAAAGCCGACTTGCGGGATATAGCTGCCGGTCAGCATTTTCGACAGCGCGATCGAGGGAATCAAAAACGCCGCGATCAGCACGAAGAACTGCACCACTTGGGTCCAGGTGATCCCTTTCATACCGCCCAGCACGGCGAAGAAGGCGACGATGACCATGCCGATCACCACGCCATATTCGACCGGCACCTTCAGGAAGTGCGAGAAGACCAGGCCGACGCCGCGCATCTGCCCGGCGACGTAGGTGATCGAAACGAAGACCGCACAAAGCGCAGCGACGATGCGAGCCGTTTCGCTGTAATAACGTTTGCCGACAAAGTCGGGCACGGTGAACTGGCCGAACTTCCGTAGGTACGGCGCCAGTAGCAGCGCCAGTAGCACGTAACCGCCGGTCCAGCCCAATAGGTAAACGGCGCCGTCATAGCCGCTGGCGGCGATCAGGCCGGTCATCGAGAGGAACGATGCGGCGCTCATCCAGTCGGCCGCGGTGGCCGCGCCATTGGCGATCGCCGGAACGCCGCCGCCGGCGACGTAGAACTCGCTCGTTTCCTTCACCCGGCTGCGCCAGCCGATGTACAGGTAAATGAAGAAGGTGATCGTGACGAAGATGTACGTCCAGACGGTGCTCGACATCTGAATGAAGCCGAGCGGGGGAGTGATTTCCAACATGGCTCGGCCTTATTCCTTTACCCCGTACTTCTTATCGAGATAGTCCATGATCCACGCGTAGGAGAAGACCAGTACGACGAAGACGTACATCGCTCCTTGGTGGCCGAACCAGAAACCGAGCGGCAGGCTGCCGAAATGCCAAGCGTTGAGCGGCTTGACGAAGAAGACCGAGCAGCCGAAAGAGACGGTTGCCCAAATCAGCATCATGATCACAATGACGCACAGATTGGCGCGCCAGTAACCGACGTTCGGGCGCGCGGAGGCGACCGGAGGTGTATCATCGATGGGGGAAGACATGCGAAGTCCTAAAACGGCAGGAAATTCAGAAACTTTTTGAATTTGCGCTGTTTAGGGGAATCGAAGAGCCGCCCCGTGTCAAGTAGCGGGGCTGATTTCGCAGTGAAATGGGGTGAAGGGCTGCTGCGTTGAAGAATCGAGAGAAAGGGAATGTAAGTGAGCTTTCCTGATTGATCTGTCGCAGCAACTCAGCTCCGTTCTAACGTGACTTGTCCAATGATGGCCCAGATAGCGACAAACGCGATTCCAAGCCAAGCATGGAGAATATCGATAGGCATTGCGTCTCCAACCTGGTGGTCAGCTTTAGCCCATCCGTGTCCGAACTTCACCCGTCCGTGGCAAAAGAAGTTATCGTCCGCCGCCTGCTGCGATTTGTTGAAAAAGATCAACCGACGCTACAGCCGTGATAGCATGACCGCCAGGCAAAGGCGGGCGCGATCAGCCAACCGGCACAGCTTCTGGTTACAGCCATCGCCGCGCACGGTTGAAGCGGATGTAGCGTCGGCAGAGACGTCATTGGTGGCATGCTCTTGCCGCGTCGCACCCGGGATGAGCATGTCTTGCCCCAGGCCGCATCACTCGCTTACGTAGGTTAGCAGTCCGTTGATATTCTCAACGGGCTGCTGGATCGCAGGGATGCGATCCCAAAATAGCGACGTAAGTCGTTATTTTGCGAGCCGCGAAGAGCGATGCTCTGAGCCTGGCGAGGTTGGAAAATGCCACGAGGGCATTTTTCAACAGGCAGTTAGGTGCAGCGAAGCGCAACCCATAATGCGGCCGGAAGCCAAAGGTAGGCCCGCGCAAGAGAACAGGGGCGCCGTTGCCACGTTGGCCTTGTAATAGTGCAGGATCTTACGCGTAGCGGCTCCAGCTGTATTCGGCCTGTTTGCGGAAGCCCTGCAGATGCAGCGAGCCGTCGGCCAGCAGCTTTAGCACGGAATAACCGTTACTATCGGCGCCGGTTCCCTCGACCATGGCGACCAGCGTGCAGTAGTGGATGCCTTTGATTTGCTGGTAATCGTTCTTGTGACTGTGACCTTGGAAGACTGCCTGAACGTTTTTCGACAGCTCCAAAATCGTGCGGACTTCGGCGGCGTTGCGGACCATGTGGTTGCCGGCGTTATCCAAACGCTGATGCGCGAAAATGATCGTCGGCTTGTCGTTGGCGGCCAGATCGTCGGCGAGCCATGTCAGTTCCTTTTTGGGAATGTTGGCGTCGGTCCAGACGAAGTTCTTTCGCTGGTAAGGCTGGTCGGCACTGGTAAAGCAAGCGTCGAGCACCACCAAGTGCCAGTCGCCGCGGTCGAAGGAGTAGTACGACTGCTGCTGTCCGACGGCGCCCAGGAACTCGCTCTTGGTCAGCGTGTCGACGCAATGGTTGCCAAGTACATAATGGCGGTCGTCGCTGATCTTCTGGAACGGCTCATTGATCGTACTCAGATAACGAAGTTCCGTCTCGACATCACCGGCGGCATCGATGAGGTCGCCCAACTCGACCACCATGTCAGGCGGCGTCCCGGCGAATTTGTCACTCGCCTCACGCAATTTTCCCAGCGTCTCGCGATAGTAGCGAGTACCGGCAGCCGGTTTGTCGGCATGATGCAGGTCGGTGATCAGGGCGATCCGCAGGTCGGCCTGGGCGTCCGCCGCAAAAGTGAGCGAACTGCCGGCGGCAGTCAACAGTAGCGAGGAGCCTTGCAAGAACGCACGTCGGTCTAGACGGATTGGTTGGTGGGTGGGCATGGCGATGTTGGTGGGTTAGTAGGGGAAGGAGCTGGCACTCGCTTACTTTACGCGCAAGCTATCTAGCGAGCAATAAAAAAAGGGCGCCTCACTCGGAGGCGCCCTGAAGTTTTACGAACTGTGTTGGATCGCTTACTTTTCGTCGAGCAGATCGACCGCCGCGAACTTCTGGCCTTCCAGCATCGCCAGGCTGGCGCCGCCGCCGGTCGAGACGTGCGAGACCTGATCGGCGAAGCCGAGTTGACCGATCGCCGCGGCGCTGTCGCCGCCGCCGATGATGCTGATCCCGTCCCCATCGGCGATCGCCTGGGCGACAGCCTTGGTGCCTTCGTCAAACGGCGGCATCTCGAACACGCCCATCGGACCGTTCCAGACGACCGTCTTGGCGGTTTTCACCAGGTCGGCATACAGCTTCGAGGTTTCAGGACCGATGTCCAAACCTTCAAAGCCGTCCGGAATCTCGCCTGCCTGGCAGACCACCTTGTTGCAGTCGCTCTTGAAGTCGTCGCCGCAGTGGGTGTCGACCGGCAAGACCAGCTTGTCGCCGCCAGCGGCGATCAGTTCTTTGGCCAGCTCAACTTTGTCTTTCTCAACCAGGCTGCCGCCGACCTTGCCGCCGGTCGCCAGCGAGAAGGTGTAGGCCATGGCGCCGCCGATCAGCACCTTGTCGCAGATGCCGAGCAGGTTCTTGATGACCATGATCTTGTCCGAAACCTTGGCGCCGCCGAGGATCGCCACAAACGGGCGTTCGGGGCTCTTGATGGCGTCGGTTAGATACTTGATTTCCTTTTCGACCAGGAAGCCGGAGACCTTCGGCTTGGCCCCCATCGCTTCCGGCACGGCGACCATCGAAGCGTCGGTGCGGTGGCAGGTGCCGAACGCATCGTTGCAGTAGATGTCGGCCAGCGCGGCCAGCTTGTCAGCGAACTCGGCGTCACCCTTCTTTTCGCCCTTTTCAAAGCGAAGGTTCTCAAGCACCAGGATGTCGCCATCTTTCAGTTCACCCGCCTTGGCGGTCGCGTCGGCGCCCACGGTGTCGGTGGCGAAGGCGACCGGCTTGCCGAGCAGCCCGGCCAGCGCTTCGGCGGCCGGCTTGAGGCTGTACTTCGAGTTGTCGGCGCCGGGCTCGGGACGGCCGAGGTGGCTCATCAGGATCAAACGGCCGCCGCGGTCGACGACCGACTTGATCGAGGGCAACGCCATTTCGACGCGGCGGGCGTCGGTGACGTTGCCGGCGTCATCCAGCGGAACATTGAAATCGACGCGCATCAGAACGGTTTTGCCAGCGACGTCGACGTCGGCGATCGATTTTTTGGCCATCAGCTTCTCTCGTTAATGTTCGGGGTGGAAATCTGGCCGGGCGACTCTTGCGCCCCGGCGGTGCTTTTAAACGCCTGGGAAACCGCCACTTTACCCGTATCGACCGACCGAGAAAAGCGGCCGAATCGACCGCCGCAAAGCTGATGCGAAAAGGCCAACCTAATGCGGGACAAGTTGCCCGACTGCCGCTATAGTGGCGGCAGCAGGTACCCCGCTCGAATTTTCTGGGAAAGATCCGCGATGACTTTAGTAGAGCCGCCGCCGAATTTGCCGGAGGAGGAGCGAGATACGGCGGAGCAGCTGAATCGGAAGGCGGGGCGTCTTGAGCGATTTCGGTTTTCGATGACGCGGTTGATCGTCGCGACGGCGCTGGCGCCTTTGCCGTACTGGATGATTCCGACCAAGAGTGAATCGGCCAAGATCGCCTTGGCGGTCAGTTCATTGGCGGTCGCCGGCGTGGTGCTATCGGTACGGGCGCGGCATTTGCCGCGGATCAATCTGACGCTGCAAATTGGGGCTCTCGTCCTGATCTGCAGTTCTTGTTGTTTGCCTTGGTTCATGGATCCGATCTTTTTTTGCGTTGGGACCGCCTGCTCGGCGGTGGTTGCATTTCTCGCCACCGAAGCGATCTATCCGTCGCGGGTGGTTCACGGGCGCCCGCCAATGCCGCTGCGTGCAAGAAGCGTGCTGCTCACTGGGGCAACGCCATTTGTGTTGGTCTGCTTGGCACTATTGTCGGTAAATACGGCGACGCCGTACGGGGCTCCCGATCGCCGGTTGCTACTTCCGGCGCTATGGGGAGCCGTTCTATCGATGGCGGCGCTGTTTGTTTGGAACATTGCCGGTTGGTATTTCGACGAGGGAGCGACGCTGGACGAACGTCCTGATCTTGGTTACCGGTACGAAGCGACGACGGTTTTGATACCGGTCGCTTTGATCGTCGCGATTCTTCGAGTTTTTTCGAGGGGGATTTCATGAGCGGAGAGATTCGACGAAGGGGAAGCGGTCGGCGACGTGATCAAAGAGCGATCGAGTTATTTTTTGGGGAAGAATTGAGTGATGAGTGAACTGGTCGAAGGGGCAGGGGACTCGCCCCGCGAATCGCCGCCGGTACGATCGGTGAGCCGTTGGAAGACTTGGCCGTTGCGGATGGTGCTCGCCAGCTTGGTGGCCGCTGCGCCGTTGATTATCGTGCCAGACGGGAGCATTCTCTTGCTCGTCAGCGTCATCGGCGGCTGCTTGGTGGCGTTTGTGACCGTGTTGTTTCTGAACGCCCAATATCTGCCGGCGCTGAACATCGCAATCACGCCGGGGCTGCTGATGGAAGCGACGGTGATCGTGATTCCCTTCTCGGCGTTGTTTGCGTTCCTGCGATACGTTTAGGATTTTCGCCGTGAAGGAAGAGGAGCAAGACGCCGATTTTCCGGAAGACGATTCGCCGGCAGTACAAAAGCCGGCGGCGCCGGGGTTTCGCTTCTCGATCAGCCGGTTGGCCGCGGCGATCGTCGCCGCGACGTTGCCGCTGCTGTTGATCGCCGATTGGAATCGCCAATATGGCTGGGTGTTTTGCATCAGCAGTTTGGCGATCGCGGGCGTGGCGCTGCGCGTTCGGGCGGCCGACTTGCCAAGGCTGAACGTGGCGCTGCAGTTGCTGTTGCCTTGCACGGCGCTCTCCGGCTGCAGCGTCTGTTTTGGTCTGGTGATTTTTCCGCTGATTTGCGGCGCCGCTTCGGCATTCGCCTTGGCGTATCTGATTTTTCCGAAAGAGTCTGGCGCCAACTACGAACCGCAATCGACCCTGTTTCTGTGGCTCTCCGGCATCTTGCCGTTTTTCCTGTTGTGCATGTTAACGCTGCTGCTGTCATTTGCGAGACGCAGCGAAGATCCGATCACCAGCGATCGCTACGCCGCGATCCTGCTGTTGCCCGCCACGTTTGGGCTGCTGACGTTGATCAATCTGTATTGGTTCGCCACTGATCGCGATGACCCGCGTTGTGACGATCCGCCGCGGGCCTACCTGTACGAATTGACGCTGGTGATCTTGCCGGTGGCGACGTTGTGTGGGCTGTGGAATCGGTTGTAAAGATAGGGACTTGCGCGATGAAGAGCGAGGAGCTGGTCGAAGACTTTCCGGAGGAAACTCGAGAAGCGGAAGATCGCTACCCGCAGGCAGATGCGCCGCGCGGGTTTCACTTCTCCTTGAAGCGGCTCTTGGTCGCCTTGGCGGTCGCGCCGTTGCCGTGGGTCTTGTTTCATAGCGTGCATCCAAACGCCGACTTGTTGCTGGAGCGTTCGATCGACGACAACGGAGTTACGTTCGCAGCGATAGCGTTGGGGGCGACGTTTCTTACGCTGCTCCCGATCAACCTTGGTCATGCGATTTATGACCGAGGAGAAACATTGCAGCAATGTCCTGGCCTGGGTTTCGCCTATGAGTTGAGATTGGTTGAGATTCCCGTCGCCGCGATTCTGGGGTTGTGGTGGTGGCTGTAAGCGAACCGCTACCGGGCGTAGGGCGGAAGTTGCTCCACGATCGAGCGGTGGATGCCGCTGATCCAGATGCGGCGCCCTTGACGCTTCCAGGCTTTGAGCGGAACGTCATGCGGTTTTTCTTCCCGTTTCCGAAATAGCCCCCAGAAAAAGAAACCGACGGAAACCGCGAAGACAAACAGGCAGACAAAGGTGGTTACCTCCACGTCATTTCGTGCCTTGACGACCTTGGTCTGGCTGGTGAAGAGTACCACTAGGCTTAAGATCGCAGCGAGCGGCGCAGCGACGAAATAGGCGGTGAGCGCAAGCCAGGAGAGTGCCGGTTTCGTCATCGCCATGTGCCCCGGAATGGTCCAAGACTGGATCCAAGTTCCTGTTCCGTACGTTCGTTGCCATAGCCAAGCCAGAAAATGCGCGCACATGAGGGAAACGGCTACTAAGACGGCGATTCCAATCCACAGGCCAAGGGCGTCGATGGCAATTTCGCCTGCCAATCGAGGAACGACCAAGATCACGACCAGCAAGATCAGTGGCGGCCAAGACGTGACGGGGAAGTAGGTAACGGTGATCGGACGTGGTTCACCCACGGCCGGCTTGCCTGTCGTCAAGCAAACCGACGGCATGGCGCTAGCGTCTAAATCGAAGACGACGCGGCGGCCATCCCGCCATGGCCCGGATGGTCCCGCTTGATCGGACGAAGTGGAGATGGGGGGGCGCTCGCCGATGCTGGAATTTTCAGTCATGCTGGATCGATCAATACGGTACCGTCGCCGTGCGGGAAGCGTGAACGTGAGAGTGCGGACGCCGCATTCCCTGGCTTGTGCTGCGGGCTAGTTTGGGACTAGCCACATTCGCGGCAGTGCCCTTTTAGCAGCACTTCGGTGATGTCGCTGTATGCCTTTTTGTTCGACGCTTTTAGCTTGATGTCGACGTCGTCCAAGCAGGCGACTTTGCCGCAGGTGACGCACATGAAGTGCGGGTGCTCGGTTCCTTCGTAGTGCGGCGTTTCGCCGCGGCGGAACTCGAACCGCCAGGTGTGGTCGCCGACGTCAAAGCGAGAGAGCAAACCGGCTTCGGCCAGTTCGACCAGGCTGCGGTAGATCGTCGACTTGTCGTAACCATGGGCGTCCAGCTCTTCGGCCACTTCGGCATGCGACAGCGGCGTGGTGGCGGCCGAAAGATACTGCAATACGCTCAGGCGGCAGGAGGTGCCGCGTAGTCCGGCGCCGCGGACCAGCTCGCGAGCTTCGCTCATGGTGATTTCGGAAATTTTCGCCACGGTTGTGTCCTTTGCGGAACTTCTTGGTCTTGTTTGTTCGTTATGTGGGGTTGGTGCGGAGCAATCGCAGGCTATTGGCGATCACCAGTAGCGAGACCCCGGTGTCGGCGACAATGGCCAACCAGAGATTGGTCATCCCCAGCACTGCCAGGATCACAAAAATCGCCTTCACACCGAGCGCGAACGCGATGTTGAATTGAATCATGCGCAACGTGTGCCGCGCCAGGCCAACCAGCCACGGCAGCTTGGTGATCTCGTCCGACATCAGCGCCACGTCGGCCGTTTCGATCGCCGCATCGGCGCCAATCGCGCCCATCGCGACGCCAACATCGGCGGCCGCCAAGGCCGGCCCGTCGTTCACCCCGTCGCCAATCATTGCGATCACGTTGTCGCCGCGCAGCTCTTTCACGGCGGCGATCTTGTCTTGCGGCAGTTGCTCGCCGCGCCAGCTGTCGACGCCGACCTCGGCGGCGACTTGCTCTACGGCGCCTTGGTTGTCGCCTGACAGAACCGCGACGTTGCTCACGCCCAGGTGATGCAATTGCTTGATCACATCGGCGGCGCCTTCGCGAATCTGATCGGCCAATACAATCAGGCCCAGCAACTGGTCGTCGCGTCCAACGATCACCAGCGAGCCGACGCCGACTTTGCTGGACGCGGTTTCCAATTGCTGCAGATCATAAAGGCGCTCGCGGGCCATCGACATGCTGCCGACCCAAGCGGCCGAACCATCGACCATGCCGCTGGCGCCGCGACCGGGGATCTCGGCAAAGTCGCCTGGCTCGACCAGCGTCAGGCCGCGCTCGTGGGCGGCGGAGACGATGGCGTTGGCCAGCGGGTGATTGCTTTGTTGTTCGAGCGATGCGGCGATGCGAAGGACGTCGTCTTCGGCGTTGCCGTTCTGTGGCGCCACTTCCGAGACGGCCGGAACGCCGGTCGTGATCGTGCCGGTCTTGTCCATCGCCAGCACGTTGACCCGGCCGAACGTTTCCAGCGCCAGGCCACCTTTGACCAGCACGCCGTTGCGGGCTGCTGCAGTCAGCCCGCAGACGATGCTGACCGGCGTCGCGATCACCAAGGCACAAGGACAAGCGATCACTAGCAGGATCAACGCGTTGTAGAACCAGGTGGTTGCCGTCGTCATAAGCTCGCCATCCGCAACTTGCCCGGTCAGTGCAAGGAACAGGGTTGGCAGCACCATCACCGCGACCGCCAACAGCATCATCGCCGGGGTGTAATAGGCGGCGAACTTCTCGACCCATTGTTCGCTGGGCGCCCGTTGTTTGTGGGCGTCGTCGATCATCTTGGCGATGCGGTCCAGCATCGTGTCGCCGGCGGCGTGGGTCACTTCAAACTGAAACGACGAACCGCCGTTGATCGTGCCGGCGTAGATCTCATCGCCGATGTTCTTTTCGACCGGGATCGACTCGCCGGTGACTGGCGCTTGATTGATGGCCGGAGCGCCTTGCGTGATGACGCCGTCCAGCGGCGCTCGCTCGCCTGGCTTGACCAGGCAGATCGTACCGATGGCGATGTCGGCCAGCGGTTTCTCTTTCCAGTCGTCGCTGCAGCAGCGGACGTGAGCCGTCGGCGGCGTTTGCGTCATCAGGTCCGAGATCGAACGCCGCGCTCGGGCGACGCTCCATTGCTCCAGCAGTAGCGACAGCGAGAAGAGAAACGCCACCATCGCCGCTTCAAAAAAGTCGCCCAGCAAACAAGCGCCCAAAATCGCCACGCACATCAACACGTTCATGTCGGTCCGCAGATGTCGCACCGTCATGACCGCCTTGGGAGCGACATACCACGCGCCGCTGATCGTGCCGAACAGATAGAACGCCGCGACCAGGTAGTTCATCATCGGCACGGGGCCCTCGGCCGGGAACAACTCGCCCGAGAACGCTGCGTGCAGACTTCCTGCCGAGACGACGTGCGTGATGAACCCGATCGCAATCAACGCCGCCGAAGCGCCGGTGGCGACTTCCTTGCCGCGGGTCAGGGTCGCCTGTTGGACGTCCGACTTGCCCCCATCGCGAAATGGTTTGGCGGTCATTCCCAGGTTGCCGACCGCGTCGACCAGCTGGTCGTAGGTCAAACGGTTGTCGTCATAGGCGACGTCCATCCGTCCACTGAGGACGTCAAAGTCGAGCTGTTCGATCCCGGCGACCGGTTCCAGGCCGACGCGCAGCTGGCGGACTTCCTCGGCGCAGTCGAGTTCGGGAACGTGCAGGCTAACCCGTTTCAGGGGGATGTCAGAGATCGGCTGAGTGCTCATCGTGATTCCTCAGCATGGGCGAGTGCATTGATGACCAGCGTGGCGATATGATCGTCGTCCAGCTGATAATAGACATGCTTACCGTCGCGACGAGCCTTGACGATGCGTTCTTGTTTTAGCAGCTTCAGCCGCTGCGAAACGGCCGGCAAACTGTCGTCGACCAGCTCGGCCAACTGAGAAACGCACAATTCACGATGAATTAACAAGGTCGCTAACTGCAGTCGGGCAGGGTCTCCCAGGGCGTGAAACAAGGCCGCGGCGCTAATGCGGGCCTCGTCGGTTTGGGCTAACGACTCGGTGTCGACCGCGGAGTTTTGGCTGGGAAAGGTTGCCATGGCGCGCCATAATTTAACAATTCATGAACTGTTTAACTGAATTATGGGCCGAAAAAGTCGCTAGTCAAACCCCTTCATGGCGAACGATTCGCACAGTTGCTACGTTTTGATAGAGTGAGGGTTTGCTGGCACTGACTGCGTTTACGAAGAAACGAGAGGATATTCGATGTTGCGGAAGTTGAAGCGGAGCCTGAGTTTGTGGAGCGTCGCCACCATGCTGACGGCGATTTCGTGGCCGCTGTCGGTCTCTGCCGACGACGCGCCGGCCCCAGTCGCGCCGCCGACTGCCGAGGAAAAAGCGGAAGCGGCCCCGGCCGAAACGCCTGCCAAGCCAGAGATGAAACAGCCGGCCGCTGAGAAGCCAGCCGACGAAAAGCCGAGCGCCGAAGAGAAGCCGAAGGCCGAGCCGGGCGAAAAGGCGGCGATTTTCAACAAGAAGTTCGCTGAGTGGAAGACGCTGCTGGCCAAGCTCCGCGGTCTGCAGGAAGACTACCGGTTGGCCGACGAGGACAAGCTGGTCGCGATTCACAAAGAATATGACCAGGCGCTCGACCAGGGCGAGGTGCTGATGGAGGAGATCAAGCAGGCGGCGATCGATGCCTTTGAAGAGGCGCCGGGCTCCAATGCCGATGCGATCAACTTCATGATTCTCAGCGGTAATGACGCCCAGAAGAAGGATAAGAACGAAGAAGCGTACAAAATCGGGCGTTCGCTGATCGAACATGGAATTGAGAATGGTCCGATCTACTCGATGACGATTCGAGCCGCGTTTGGCGCCGATCGGTTTGACGATGCGGTCGAAGTGACCGAAATGGCGGTTAAGTACAAGAAAAGCTCGGGGGATGAGGACTTCGCCCCCAGCGAAGAAGCGCTGGGCGAAGCGAACGCTTCGGCGGTCTACCGCGAGTTTTGGAAGAAAGAGCAGGAGATTCGCGCCAAAGAAGCGGAAGCGGACGACCTGCCGCGAGTGAAACTGACGACCGATCATGGCGACATCATTATCGAGTTGTTCGAGAACGAAGCCCCGCAAACGGTCGCGAACTTCATCTCGCTGGTCAACAAAGGGTTCTACGACGGGCTCTCGTTCCACCGCGTCTTAGAGAACTTCATGGCCCAAGGGGGCGATCCGAAGGGAGACGGAACCGGCGGTCCCGGCTACCACATCTACTGCGAATGCTACAAGCCGAACTTCCGTCGACACTTCAGCGGTACGCTCAGCATGGCGCACGCTGGGCGCGATACCGGCGGTTCGCAGTTCTTCATCACCTTCCGGCCAACGCCGGGCTTGGATGGCAAGCACACCGCGTTTGGGCGGGTGATCGAAGGAATGGACGTCGTGACCGACATCCAGCGCCGCGATCCCGAAGCGCTCGATGCGGCGACGCCAGAGAAAATTATCAAGGCCGAAGTGATCCGCGATCGGGGTCACGAGTATAAGCCAGCGAAGGTGCATTAGATTCCCTTAACAGTCCGTTGATTTTCTCAACGGGCTGCTGGATCGCAGGGATGCGATCCCAAAATAGCGACGTAAGTCGTTATTTTGCGAGCCGCGAAGAGCGATGCTCTGAGCCTGGCGAGGTTGGAAAATGCCACGAGGGCAATACCGTTCGGCACGCCATTTGCGCATTCAAATTAATTCCATTTCGCCGTGCCACAATGGCAGGGCGAAGCTTGGTTTCAACCTTGGATGCAGTGACATTTTATCGTGCG